>JAJFVK010000002.1 GCA_021371795.1 Planctomycetaceae bacterium
GTCCTTTAAATATCCCTTGTCAATATCTTTGACGGTATCCCAATTAAGGCCGGTCAGTTCACTAACATCCTGAATAGTCATTACCCGGCAAAGGTCTATGACGAAGTTCTCTAATGAATGCGTGTAATGCTTTTTGGGGTCAGCGAATTTTAGATTCGACTGACGGATAGAGCCGCAGTTTTTACAGAACAGTCTTGGTATGTGGACAGTTAGTTCGACTTTTCGCTTTCCAACCGGCAGCATTTTGAAAGTTCTTGTTGTATTGCCGTAGCGGATGACATGACGAGAGTTGCATACCGGACAGACAATTTCGTTGGGGTGGATTGAGCCGTAAAAGACAGTTTTTCCGCCAAAAAATTGGTACTGACATATTGCACAGAACGAATACCAAAGGTATGATACAACAGACTTGTTGACATGGCTTTATCTCCAATAGGTGGTTTATTTTTTTCCCATCTATAATAAAGCTATGTCTTTTTTTTGCAACCTACCAACCCATTTACCGGAAGAGCCTTAATTTTTAGATTAGAAGCGACATTGCTATGCTAAAGTCATACTCCCACATTAACTATATCGTTTAGTACATCATAAAACTTAAATGAAAAATATAAAATATAATAATATTTTCCGCCAGACTCTTTTGCCACATCTGATTACGACAAAGAACAGCAGTTCATCGACTTTAGATTGGGCTGGAATCGACCGCTTCGATTAAAATCTGTTTTTTTGACGGCAGGTACTTACGAATTATTTTCAGCAGTTCCCTGTTATCTAATGGTTTAGCTAAATAACCATCGCAGCCGGCCTCAATACATTTTTTATTATCTCCGATCATTGTGCTAGCCGTCAGTGCAATTATTGGCGTTGTTATTCCTTTTTTTCTAAGAACCTTTGTTGCTTCATAACCGTTCATAAATGGCATTTGCATATCTATTAATATTAGGTCAAATTTTTGAGCAATAGCTTTCTGAACCGTCTCATTTCCATCTGATGCAATTGTTACATCCAGACCCATTCGTTTCAATAGCAACTCAACAAGCATTTGATTGGTTTCGACATCGTCAGCAATGAGTATACGACCTGAAAATTTTGGTTCGCTTAATCTGTCGCTCGGAGAATCTAAGCGTTTGGTAATATTATGTCTATCCAAAAAGGGCTGCCTGGCCACATTAGTACCAGCCGGAATAACCAGTGTGAACGTAGATCCTTTTCCTTCCTGACTTATAAAACTAATTTTTCCCCCGAGCAGTTCTGCCAAGTGTTTTGTAATAGCCAATCCAAGCCCCGTCCCTCCGAATTTGCGGGTAGTGCTTCCGTCAGCCTGCATGAATGGTTCAAATATATTTTCATAATAATCAGACAATATGCCGATACCGGTATCTTCAACATCGAAGCGAATATACGACTGATTGTTTTTTTCTTCCAGAGAAACATTTAAATGCACATATCCATGTTCAGTAAATTTAACGGCATTATTTACGAGATTGAGTAAGCATTGCATCAAACGAGTAGGGTCGGTTTGTATTTGTGCGGGCAGGTCTTTGGTTTCTACTATCTTAAACTCAATACCTTTTTCTGTTACCATTGCCATTATCAGTGATTCAATGGAATTAAGTATTTTTCCGAGTGAATAATCTATAAATTCTATATCAACCTTATTTGCCTCAATTTTGGAAAAGTCCAGAATATCATTTATGATCTCCAAAAGATGCCTGCTGCAGCCGAGAATAGTATCAACATAACTTTTCTGTTCATCTGTAAGTATCTCATCCGCTAAAACTTCGCTGAATCCCATAATAGCGTTCATCGGAGTGCGGATTTCGTGGCTCATGTTAGCCAAAAACTGGCTCTTGGCTATATTGGCGGCTTCAGCCTGTTCCTTGGCCTGTTTTAGCATTTCCTCCGCCTGCTTGCGATCGGTAACGTTCTCATAAGTTCCTAAAATGCCAATTATATTTCCCTGGGAATCCGTTAGAGGCACTTTACTTGTTTTTAACCAGATTTTATCTCCATTTGGAGCGGTTTGAATTTCTTCAAAATTGAGCTTTGAATTTCCTGAATCAATAACGTTTCGGTCATCATCCTGATAGTCTTTGGCCTGCTCCTTCCAGCTCATCTGAAAGTCGTCTTTGCCAATCAGTTCTTCCGATGTATTTTTACCGGCATCTTTAGCAAGAATATCGTTGCAGCCAAGAAACTTAAAATTTTTATCTTTCCAGAATACTCTTACCGGAAGAATGTTAATAATTCTCTGCAGCAACTTTTGAGAATTATTTATTTTTTCCTCTGCCTGCTTGTGTTCCGCGACTTCCTTTTCAAGCTTATTATTTGCGATTAATAATTGAGAGGTATATTTTTGTGCCCGTATATTCCAAAACATAATAAGCAGAGTATATCCTGTTAGAAAGACAGTGGAGAAAAGTCCTGTTATTAAGATACTGCGAAGATACCATTTCTCGTCTACGGTAATCACATAACCAGATGCGGGCAAAATCTTAATAGACCACTTTCGGTCTGCAATTGTAATGACCTCTGTATGCAGCAACGTCGTTTTTTGCAAAGTTTTGTTCAGGTATTCAAATTTTATCGGCGTCTTCCACTTGCGTGATGAATGTAAGCCAAGTAACTCTTCCTGTTGCCCGGTTATATCTGACATAATAACATCCAGTCCCTTCGGAGCAAAAGATACCAAAGCATTATCTATAACATCGTTCACACAAAATACTATCAGAACAAATCCCTTTAGATTATTATGTCCGTTTTCAACAGTATCAGTGGGACGGTTTCTCTCATATACAGGCTTGAACACCAATACGCTTTGTCGAGCGCCGGTTTCCTGTACCAAAGTAACAGGTGTGGTTATGACGGCTTTTCCAGTACCATGAGCTTTCTCCATTGCTTTAAGCCAACTTGGATTCGAGGCAAGATCAAAACCAAAAGCCAGAGCGTTACTCTGATAAGGCTCAATATAATAAACAGGAAAATGTTCATAGCGATCGCCTGCGGCAACCATCTTGCCCTGACTTTGTTTTTCAGTTATTTGAAAATCGGCAAAGCCTTCTTTACGCACCATTTCTTCAAATAATTTCCGCTGTGAATATGACACAAACGGCACCCATCCTGCCGCTTGTATACCGGTCAGCTTTTTTAAAAATGGCTCAACAAATGTTTGGAATTCACTTTTGGTCACGTTTTCTGAACCATCATAGAATAAACCGATAGAATCGAGGAACAATAAATCGATGTCAATTCTTTTCTGAATTGCTGAAGCATAGTCTTTGGCATCCATTCCGAATCGTTCGTGTATCATATGCTGTTCTCTTTTTATCACAGTTTGATACATAAAAATTGATAACGCAATGCCGATGCATATAATCAAAGCCAGAACAATAAGACTTCGCTTTCGCAGAATAGTCAGCATATTGCCCTTTCCACCTTGTTTGTTGATATTCGACGTATTCATTGCCAAATTCTCCTTTTGCGCAGCAATCCCATCGTCTAAACGCAGACACACGATATTTATTAACAAACGGTAATCCACGCTCCATAACTAAAGGTCATTCAGGCACTGTGGCCTGTTTAGTTACAGACTCTCTCTGCTCTCATAAGGTGTGATTGAAGGTACTGATATGTCTGTGAAATGAATTCTCCGGACAATCGTAATAACTGGTACCCTAATCTAATACTTAGTTGGCGTGGGTAATTAATCATTTTTTTTATTTAAATTTACTGTCTCTTCTCCTACGTCGGACTTTATCACAGGTCAGATAAGTTTAATTTTTCTTAAAACAACATAATGTTTACAGGTCTTCTTTTGTTTAAACAGTCCTGATTTTGGAGACGTGATAAATAGTAATTTAAATTGTTTTAATTAAAGCTTAAGTCAAATGAAAATTCATCGAGAAAGAGGTAAAGGGAGTGTAAACCTGATTCTCGTTTCATGGTACCCATTGGCGTGGGAGTCTTTAGGCGAGTAATGGTTCACACCCTTTTTTTATGGCATCTGTTTCCCATATCTCGACCTTGCGACCCTTTAGCCGAGAAACAATAAAAACCTGCATCTATTGCCCCGTACCTGCGGCAGGGCTTTTCGCGAAAAGCGGAACCGTAGAGATGATTGATTTATATTGAATATTTACCCCTGATACTGTATAATTTAGCGTGTGAATAGAATGACATTACATAAACCTGTATTAACGATGCTTGTTGTATGCATTGCCGTACAAGGCTTTTCCGTTGCCAAACCAACTGATGTTTCAAAGCAGAAATGCGACTCGTGTCTCCTGCCGAGTATTTGTTCCGAAACAACCACTCTCTTCTTATCACTGCAAAAGCGTCCCAAAACAGACGGCAGTTTTTCTGCTAAAGATGGATATTATCCGGTCAACACCGGCGGATATAGTTTTTGCAATATCTTCCGCAGAAACACCTGTAAATCGGGCGACCACTTAGATTCTCTCCGCCTGTCAGCAATATCCAACAGTCTTCAATCCCTGTTCTGTCAGTTCATCATTTAAACACCGATTCTTTTTCCCAAACATCGGCGAAGCCTTCATACGGGCTTCATAAATAAATTCAAAAGAGTTTTTCTGCGCCCCCGGTACAGAGAATATCCTATATGAGGTGAACAATGACTACGAAAACTATTCAGGAAAAATTAAACATCATTCAGAACTATTTAAAATCCGGAAACCCGGAAAAAGCATTACGTCTGCTCGGCGAAGAAACGCATCAACCGGAGTTGGAGAACGCGCGGGGCGTTTGCTTGCTGCGGCTGAATAGAATCGATTCCGCGCTGGAAATTTTCAAAGAGATTGTGTTTCAGCATTGCATTTGTATAGCTTCCACGACTCCATCGTTGTACAAAGCCAACTATATGACAGCACTGCTATTAAAGGGCAGCACATCAATGGCGATGGAGTTAGACGGAACACTGAATGACACTGATAATATCCATCCTTATGTGGTGGAATTGAAACAGTTAATACGGAACTTTAAATATACGTTGCCATGGTATCAGCGAATATTGTGTTATGTTGGGGTATATCCGAACAAATCGCTGACGCTGCCGTTTGAGCCGGGCGGTATTTAATGAAACTGCTTAACAGGTGAAGTTCGCCATCGCAATGAATTATAACAAAATATGGAAAGGCCTATTATGGCATCAAAATTATTATCAGGAATTAAAAAAAGTTTTGTGGCAGGTCTGCTTCTGATACTGCCGCTGATTATTACACTTTTAATTTTTCGGTTTTTGTTCGGTATTATCACAGGACTGTTTTCGCCGATCCTGTTGCATTTTTTCCAGGTCATTCCAATCTGGCTGAAAGCGTTTATTTCAGTCACCATCCTTATTGTACTGGTCTGCGGGCTTGGCATCCTGACCGGTCATTTTCTGGGGCGGTGGTTCTGGAATTGGTTCGAATATATTTTAATGCAGATCCCCCTGTTGCGAAGCATTTACATCGCTTCACGGGAGGTTGTCGGCGTATTTCACAGTTCGAATCAGACTAACTTTAAAGAAGTGGTTATGGTCGAATTTCCGCGTGCAGGTATGAAGTCTCTTGGCTGATGACACTGGCAGCGACTGTTATAAAATATTTATTCCCACCACTCCAAATCCAACCACAGGATTTCTGGAGATTGTCGAAAAATCAGCAGTCGTTCGATGCGATATGAGCGTTGAAGATGGTATTAAAATGATCATGTCGGGCGGGATCCTGGGGCCGGAAAGGATTTCCTCACCAATGAGCTCGATTCAGCATTCGCAAGTATAGTCTTCTGAACCCGGCCGGCAGAAAGGATTTGACAAATAACAGGAATACTTTTGCTATCTGGGCTAACTAACCCAACATGTCTTGCATTTGATAAAAGTGGCAATCTCTCGAGATATCTTGGGGCACCTCACGAACGTCTTTACGCCTTGTTCTTTTTCTTCTCTAAAAAATTCCGCCTTTATTTAGAATGCACAACTTTTCGTTTGCGTCCAGTAAGCGATAGCCGAACTGGAATCGATATTGACTATTAACTACAGGCTATTGGCTACTAAACTATTAACTAAAATAGCACGATTGTGCTAAAACAGCCGTTTTCAGGTGTCACGCGTTGTAGCGAAGCGTTGGAGCCGCAGCGGAAACCCTCGATTCTTTAGGTTTTTTCTTCTTCGAAAAGAAAAAACAAAGGGGGCCGACTTTAGACTTTAAATTCAGCCGGTACGATTCACAAGCGATTTACTCGACAATCTTCTGACAAAGTCTATATTTATCTTTTATTTTACTGCCGGTATGGCTATACTGTTCCGTTTCATAAACCCAAAAACAATTCTACGAAAGGAAGTATATGACCGGTTTGAAAAATGTTTTGATATCGATAACGGTAGTTTTATTGATGGCTAACCTTGCCTGCGCGAAGAAAAAGGCAAAGGAAGTCAAAGAGCCCGCTGCTGAAACAAAAGCCACAGCAACGTATGACGCAAATGAAACTAAAAAGGCCGAACCTGCTCCGGCAGTTGAGGCAGCAGCACCCACAGCACCTGTAATTGAATTTAACGAGCCCAAAATGGACCCAAACGCATTAGTTGCAACAGTCAATGGAACAAAAATCACAGCAGGTCAAATCGATACAGTTCTCGATGCAAGACTTGAGCAGATGGCAAGCAGAATTCCGCCGAATATGAAAGACCAGTACCGCCAGCAGATGAGAAAACGTCTGGTTGAGCAGATGGTTATCGAAGAAATCCTTACTCAAAAGGAAAAGACACTGAATATCACCGTCAGCCAGGCTGATGTAAACGCACAGGTTCAGGAACAGATGAAATCACAGAACCTGAATTTGGACGAGTTTAAAGCCCTTTTAAAGAACTATGGCACAACCTACGCTGAATTCGAACAGAATATGCGTAAGAAGCTGATGTTTGAAAAGCTGATGGAAGGCGAATTCAAAAATAACATCAAAGAGCCGAACGACGCAGCTGTTAAAGCGTTTTATAATGAGAACAGTGACCAGTTCAAAGAGCCGGAATCAATTCATACAAAGCACATCCTTATCAAGCCTGCCGACGGCAACGACCCGAACAAGGCAAAAGCCGAAGCAAAAGTAAAGGCTGAAGAAGTTCTGAAGAAAGTAAAAGACGGCGGAAACTTTGAAGAGCTGGCGAAAGAATATTCAGCTTGTCCGTCAGCGAAGAATGGCGGCGATTTGGGCGATGCTCCGAAAGGCAGTTTCGTGCCGGCGTTTGAAAAGGCAGCTTACGCTCTTGAACCGAATCAGGTCAGCGATGTTGTTGAAACGGAATTCGGCTACCATATTATTAAACTTATCAGCCACAAAGACGCCAATACGGTAAGTCTTGACCAGGCTAAAGAAAAGATTGCCCAGCACTTGAGCAACCAACAGAAGCAGGATGTTGTCGTAAATTACATCCAGAAGATTAAGAAAGAAGCGGATATTAAGTTCACAGACCCGAACGATAATTTCGAGATTCCGGCTCCGAAGCCTGCCGCACCGGCAAGGCCAGAGGCCGATAAAAGCGAGCCTAACGCTCAAAAATAAGCTATTTTGCTAATACAAACCCGTGGTTTAAACAGAATCACGGGTTTTTTTATGCGCATTTGGCGGCTGAAAACATCGCTTTTAAAAGAAATTCGGCAGTTTTGAAGTTTGCAACCTTAAAATCTTTGTATATAATAGCTTGCCTAATAAAACGGAGTTTAGAAAATGCTTAGAAAAATCGTAATTGCATTAACAATTTTGTGCGTATCGGTCATCTGTATTGGCGAAACCTGGCGGCTCGGAAGCAATCAGCAATGGCAGAAATCGGCTGACAGTAATGAGAGTTCGTTTGCGACTATCGCATCGGATGCGAAACAATTTGTTTCGACCGGAAAAGCGGGCAAAGCTAAAAGGGCTTACGCAGACCTGAAGAAAAATTTCCCGCAGGTAGCCGGCGAAGATTACGATGCTTATGTAAAAGCGGAACTGCTCTACGCAAAGCGCAGGTTTCCTGACGCGGCCAAGTCATACTCTGATTTTCTCGATATGTATCCTGAAAGTTCGCTTCGCGATGCGGCACTGGAAAGAGAATTCCAAATCGGTGCAGCTTTTCTTAACGGACAGAAGAGAACTGTGTTAAAAATTTTCAAAGTAAAAGCTTACGACGAGGGCACGGAGATTATGAATCAAATCGCCGACAGGGAAGGCGACGCTCCGATTTCACAGCGGGCAATTACGACGCTTGCACAGTCCAACGAAAAACGCGGCGCTTATGAAGAAGCGTATCAGGCATGGTCTGACGCTTCCAGCCGATGGCCGACAGGCGATTTGGGCAGGGACTCGCTGCTCGGAATGGCAAGAAGTCTTGAGAAAGATTACAGAGGCCCGAACTTCGAGAGCAAATCTCTCGCAAGTTCGAAAAGCTATTATTCACAATATATAGAACGCTATCCTGAATCGGCGCAGGAAATGGCTCTAACACAAAAAGTAAGCAAACTCAATATCGACCTTGCTGAAAAAGAACTTACAGTCGCTAAATATTACGAACGGACATTGAGCTATGGCGCGGCTGATATTTATTATCAGAAAATAGCCGAACAATGGCCCGGCAGCAACGCGGCGAAAATCGCAGAATCAAAAGTACCGGTAATGGAAAAATTAACTGTTGAGTCCAAAATGCCGAAAAAGAAAAAGCTTAACTGGAAAGGATTACTCCTGTGACCAATATAAAAAATAAAATATTAAATATAAAAATTTGTCCCGAAGGGATCTTCGCTTCGCTACGAGAACGGCCTGCGGCCGGAATTTATTATAAAAAATTTATCCCGATTTATCGGGATTCCATAATTTTTATTTTTTCATTTTTATTTTTAATTTTTTTTACCGGATGCAGCGGTTACACCAACCAATCTCTATATTCAGACGAAGTAAGAACCGTTTATGTTGAAATGTTCGACAACACAACTTTTTATAGAGACCTTGAATACACGCTCACCGACGCAATCGCTAAAAGGGTTGAAACCGACACGCCATACAAAATCGTGTCCAACAGAAATACCGCTGATACCATATTGAGCGGAAAAATAGTCAGTATGGGCAGCTCGGCTCTGACTCTCGACCGCAATACGGGCAGATCGCTTGAAAATCTGGCCGAGGTTACAGCACGGTTCAGTTGGAAAAATCTCAAGACCGGCCAATACATCGTTCAGGATTCTTCCGCTACCTCCTCATGGGGCTACTCCAGTTTCCAGGGGCAAAGTTTTGACAACGCTTCAAAAGTCGCGGCAAATAAACTTGCAGAAAGAATCGTAGAGCAAATGCAGGTCGGCTGGTAGTAAATAGTTGTTAGGCAATAGTTGTTAGTTGATAGTACAAAAGAAAAGGCCGGCATAATAAACCGGCATTTAATGTTCACCACAGAAGTAATAAATTTCAGCCAAATTCGTCAATTAAAAATGTACTAGCATAAACTGCCAGTCAACTTTGACTTTCGTTTCTGTGTAATATTCATTTGTCGCGACGTGTTCGCCAGCGTTTTTTCTTTCGAGCAGACCGGCAGCCCTGACGAAAGTAGTCGATGCACCGAGGTAGTTTGTTTTGCCAAGCAGTTTCGTTGTCGCGAAAACTGAAGCGATAGCCAGCAGGCCTGTAAGTACGCCGGCAAGGTATGAGTTCCAGCCGCCGTCATCTGTTTTCCATTTCATAAAAAATCCTTTCAAACAGAATCCAAATTTAATATAAAATAAAAAATCAAATTTTAATTTGTTCATACGCCATATCAGTGCCGGATACGGCGCGGATGTTGTCGGGAATCATTTTGATAATCACATATTCCGGCATTGCGGGGTCGGGGAAATACTTTGCCAGTTCAGGAACCTGTTTATACAGCCAAAGTTTTTCGGCGTTGTCTGTACTAATCGAACATTTGCCTGCGACGCGGACGTGTTTGCCAGTCGAATCGCAAAAACAATATTCAGCATACGGCACTTTCTCAAGCTGCTTAATTTTATCCGATGGCGTAAATGTCGCGCATAATAATTGATTGTCTTTCCACATCAGGCCGCCCATCGGTCGGACGCCGACAGTTTTGCCATCTGTTGTTGCCAGGTATCCCCAGTGGGTTTGTTTTGTGAATTGTTTCAGTTCTTCAAAATTCATAACAACTTCTCCTAAAATTCGAAATACACGTAAATCTTACTGATAATCTACCACATTTCATAATTATACCTACAATAAGCAAAGACGCTATGCAAAAATGCCGATGTTACTATAGTGGCATTGTTCGACAGCAGCAAAAACATAACATTTTACACCACCGTGATTTGCGAAGAAGCGAAATACATCTTATGCTTTAAAAAAGAATATACGGTTTTCGGTTCGCAGGCAGTAAGTTTGCGGTATTATGGGACTTAAAAACAATAAGAGAGCTTTTATGGAAACAGAAAAGGTAAATTCGATATTTATTGACGGCCGAACAGTGCTTTTTGTTGACGATGAGGAAAAAGTGCTGCTGTCGCTAAAGCGAGCCTTGATTGATGAGCCATATAACCAACTGTTCGCGGTTAGCGGTATGGAAGCACTGGAAATCCTCAATCAGCAGGATGTGCATGTAATTGTCAGTGATATGCGAATGCCCGAAATGGATGGTCTGCAATTGCTGAAAATCGTTAAGGAGAAACGGCCGAATATCATCAGAACTGTTTTAAGCGGCTATGCGGATATCGATATGCTGCGCGGCGTTATCAACAGAGGTGAAATATACCGTTTTGTTACCAAGCCGTGGAGTACCGAAGAACTGAAATGCGTTATAATGCAGGCGCTGGAGTATTATGAGCTGTTCGGCGAACGTGAAATGCTGATGCAGTTCTTCGAAAAGTGGGTAACGGGCAATGAACCAAAGGCCGCTGATATCGAATTTCTGAAAGAATTAGTCTCCACGCGAAAAACGAATATGGCCAACTGGGAGAAAATACACGAGGAGGCATTAGCGGCAACTTTGGCGTAGCAAATTACGTTGGCACATTAAAAACAGGCTTAGAATCTGTTAATTATGGATTCTAAGCTTTTTTTATGAATATTTTGCCCATTCCGAACGTCTGACATTACGTACATTTTAATAGACATACAGGGTTGACAGTTAGCGTAAGTTGTTATATTATAATGTGGTTAAGGAGTGACATCAGCCTTTTATGGCGGAAGCGATAACAAATAGTAATAGTAATGGTGCGACACCCAACGGCGAAATTGAGGGTTTGGATAAGGCCATCGCCTTTTTCAAACGAGCTGAAGAGGTGGCCTCGACGGACAATTTCGATTACGCAATCGATTTGTTTATGGAGGGACTCCAGCGAGCGCCGGATGCGGTAGAAGACGGCCATAAACCATTGCGTTATAATTCGCTTGTACGTCAGGGTAAGGGCGGCAAAAAGCCGGCAATGATGGAGAAAATGAAGTATTCCCGCGGCAAGACACCGATGGAAAATATGCTCAACGCAGAGTTCCTGCTGGCTAAAGATCCTGATAATTTGCAGTATGCTGAACAGGTACTCAATGCCGCGATGACCGGCGGATATAAGCGGGCGGCACTGTGGATGGCGGATTTGATGTATGAGGCGTGTAGGGCGACGGACAAGCCTTCAATGGCGACACTGCTTTTACTCAAAGACGCTTACTCGATGATGGAACAGTACACCAAGGCGGTCAGCGTTTGCGGATACGCACTGAAGCTGAATCCCACTGACGGCATTTTGATGGGCGAATATAAGAATCTTTCTGCCCGACTTACGATGCAGAAGGGCAAATACGAACAGAATTTCAGGGATTCGATACAGGACAGGGAAACGCAGGAAAAAATGCAGGCCCAGCAGGGACTGGTCAAAAGCGTTGATGTTCGGCAGCAGGCGGTCGAAGATGCCAGAAAGGCTGTTCAGGCCGGCAGAACTGTCCATACGCTGTTTAAGCTGGCCGATGCTTTGGGCGATTTGCAGACCGATGCGGCTGATACCGAAGCGGTAAATCTGCTCGAACAGGAATATAGGATTTCGAACGATTTTAATTATAAGAAACGTGCAGGCGAAATGAGGCTGCGTATGCTCCGACGGCAGGTTCGGCAGACGAAGGAAACGCTGGTCGGCGGAAAACCCGGGCAGGTAACGCAGGAAGTTCTGAACGCGAAAATTAAGGAGCTTTTGACCTCGGAACTTGAGCATTATAAGCAATGTTCCGACAATTATCCGACGGATTTGCGGCTAAAATACGAATATGGGCTGCGTTTGATGAGAAATCAGCGGTATGACGACGCGATCCCGTGTTTTCAGGCGGCACGCAAGGACCAGAAGCACAAGATTATGGCGATGAACAAAATCGGGCTGTGCTTTTTCGTTAAGGGATGGTTCACCGACGCTATTGATACGCTCAAGGAAGCTATAGAAATATACGAAATAAAAGACAATGACATCGCCAAGGATTTACGGTATAATCTGGCACGGGCCTATGAACAGAACGGCAATGCCGGCGAGGCGCTGGAATTGTACCGGCGGATAGCTCAAATTGATTTTGCCTACAAGGATGTCCGGGCGAGAATAAACAGGATAAGGCAAAATTAAATATAAAAAATAAAAATGCAAAATTAAGGAATCGGCCTGACGGCCTAATTGAATTAAAATAAAAAAGTAGAATATTTAAACAACAATTTTTAGGAGTAAAGATGGCACATTCATTATCAGCCAAAAAAAGAGTAAGGCAGAACACAAAAAAACGCGTAATCAACCGCGCAAGGAAGACCACTGTAAAGGCGAATCTTAAGGGAATCAATGCTGCAATCACAGCCGGTGATAAAAAGTCGGCATCAGAACAGCTTACGAAAGTAGTCAAGAATCTCGATAAGACCGCGGCTCTCAAGACAATTCACAAAAACAGAGCAGCAAGATTGAAATCGCGTCTGACGAAAAAAATCAACAAACTGAAATAACTTCGATTGTGCAGACCCCCAAGGGGGTGCCTTCGGCAGAAAACACGGAAGTACAAATTGAACAGCGCTATGCCGGCTAAAGTTTTGGTATAGCGCTTTTTTTATTATTTATAAGGTATAGGATTTAGGTATAGGGTATAGAAATGGTAGAAACACTAAAGAAGAGAATATTAGATCACCTCAAGCACAGAGATTATACGCCTGTTAAGGCATCGGAGCTTGCCAAACGACTCGGATTGAAAACTGACCAGATGGACACATTCAATCAGGCTGTCGAGCAGCTCAAGGCAGACGGGTTTGCGGTGATGGGGACGAAAAATGTTATGTCGCTGCCTGGTCCCGGCGCGAAAGTTTCCGGAATATTCAGAGGAACATCGAAAGGGTTCGGTTTTGTTACGCCGACAGAAGCAAATTCGCACGGCGATTTGTTTATCCCTGAAAAATATACGAACAACGCGATGAGCGGCGATATTGTAATCGCGACAGCCGCAAAAGACGGTCATCGCGACGGACTGGACAGGTATAGCGGAAAGATTATCGAAATTGTGCAGCGGGCGAATAATAAATTTGTCGGCACAATTATCAAAAAGAAAGAATCGTATTTTCTTGTGCCGGACGGAAAATTTACCGAGCTTGTCGAAATCGACGACGTTACAGCGAAAAACGGAACGGTGAACGATAAGGCAGTTGTTGAGATTATCAGCTTTCAAACGAAAGAAAAATTCGCGAGAGGTGTGCTGATAGAAGTTCTCGGCAAAAGCGGAATTTATAAAACGGAAATCAACGCGGTTATCAAGCGGTTTGGGATTCCATGCGAATTCAAAGCCGAATGTCTGGATGAAGCGGGGCAGGTGGCCAGGAGTTTTGAATCTGCGGAATTTCCGAATCGGCTCGACCTGACGAAAAAAGTTATTGTTACGATTGACCCGCCGGACGCGAAAGATTTCGACGACGCTATCAGTATCGAGAAAAATCGTAACGGGACTTTTACGCTTGGCGTACATATTGCCGACGTGAGCGAATTTGTAAAGCAGGGCAGTGAGCTTGATACCGAAGCGACCAAGAGAGGCAACAGCGTTTATCTGCCGGGGCGTGTGATACCGATGCTGCCGGAGACGTTGAGCAATGGTGTTTGCAGTTTGCAGCCGCAGCAGAGACGGCTGGCCAAATCGGCGTTCGTAACTTACGACGATTCCGGAAAGATTATCAAAGAAGAATTTGCCGACAGCGTGATTCTGTCAAAGGCACGTTTGACTTATATTGAAGTTGATAAAATTCTCAAGGGTACCAAAACAGACAAGCCGCAGGAAGTTGTCGCGCTTTTGCGAGATATGGACAAACTCGCGAAGATTATCGAAGTCCGGCGAAGGCGTGAAGGTATGCTTCATCTTAATATGCCGGAGACTGAACTTGTGTTTGATGATGCCGGCAAGGTTGTCGATGCGCATCCTGCTGATACGAGTTATCCGCACACGATAATTGAAATGTTTATGGTCGAGGCGAACGAAGCGGTTGCGCGAATGCTTGACAGGGCGGATGTTCCGTTTATGCGGAGGATTCATCCGGACCCGGATTCGTTGAGTCTGAAGAAGATGGTTGATACGCTCAAAACGTTTGGAATTTCCGCGCCGAAAAATCCGAACAGGTTCGATTTGCAGGATATTATCGACAAGGTCAAAGGCAAACCGATGGAATACGCGGTCAATACTTATGTTCTGCGTTCGCTTGCGAGGGCGGAATATTCGCCGCTGAATATCGGGCACTTTGCTCTGGCGTCGAAACATTATTGCCATTTCACAAGTCCGATTCGCAGGTACGCTGATTTGCTTGTGCACAGGCTGTTTGAAAAATATGTGAACAAAGAAAGTTTTAAAAACGCGCCGACTAATGAAGAACTTATCGAGACGGGCAAGCGTTTGTCTTTTACCGAAGGGCGAGCCTCTGATGCCGAAGAAGACCTCAAGGCGGTTTTGATTCTGGAGCTTTTGCAGCACAGACTCGGCGAGACGATGGAGACGGTTATATGCGGGCTGGCGAATTTCGGAATTTTTGTGCAGTGTACAAAATTCGGCATCGAAGGTTTGATTCCAATGAGTATGCTCGGCAAAGATAATTATGTCTATGATTTTAAGGCGCAATGCGTTCACGGCCAGCGAAACGGGAAGACTTATCATATCGGCCAGCCGCTGACGGCGCGAATCGTGTCGGTGAATATGTCGGCAAGGCAATTGAATGTTGTGCCGGTCGAAAAAGAAAAAGAAGGAAAAGAAGAAAATAAAAAATGGAAGAAGAAAAAACAGGAACAAAAAAGCCAACGAAAAGAAAAAAAGAAAGGCAGACAACGCCGGCGAAGATAAAGACAATATAATGAACATCGAACATTCAACATCGAACGTTGAACTTCTAAGTACTTGAAAAGAGCAAGGGGGCAGGCGTTCAGGGCTCTGAAAATCTGGTATAACTAATTGACAAACAGCGGTTTAGCCGATAAAAAGGTATGACATCGGATTAAATATGGCAGAAATTGAAGAAAAAATAACGTTTGTCGAGCATTTTGGAGCGGCAATACTCCGCAGTATCAATAACAGCGGGAGATTTGCGCGTTTCCAGTTCGATTCGCTCATTGCATCCGTGCTTACCTGTTTTACGCCGAGTACCTATTCGTTAATCTGGAATCAAATGCTCGCAATAGGTGTGCGAAGTGTTCCGGTTGTCGCGATTACCGGTGCGTTTGTCGGTATGGTGCTGGCGATTGACGCCTACGACCAGCTTGCGGGGCTGGGCATCGAAGAACACCTCGGCGTACTAATCAACCTTTCGGTTGTGAAGGAACTTGGGCCGGTGCTTGCGGCGGTGATGCTTGCCGGCAGAGTCGGCGGCGCTTTGACAGCCGAACTTGGCACGATGAATGTTACTGAACAGATTATGGCTGTGCGGAGTATGGGCACAGACCCGATTCGATATCTCGTCGCGCCGCGATTGCTGGCGTGTCTTTTTCTCACTCCGTTTTTGATTATCTACGCGGATTTTCTTGGTATGCTCGGCGGGTATTTGATATCCGTGCCGTATCTGGGAATTAACGGCAGGGCATACTGGAGCTTCAGTGCTAACGGCGTCGAACTGTGGGATATCGCGGATGGTATCGTGAAAGGATTTTTCTTCGGCGCGGCAATTGCCGGCGTGAGTTGCTATAAAGGTTTCCACTGCAAGGAAGGCGCCGAGGGCGTCGGGCAGGCGTGTACGGAAGGTTTCGTCGGGAGCTTTATTATAATTCTGGCGATTGATTTTGTGCTGGTTGTAATTTCAAAAGCGATTTATGCGTCGATTTGGCCGTTGAAACTGCTCCTTTAGTCCGTGTCAGTCCGTGTTTTCGTCCGTGTTAGTCAGTGTATTATGGATAATAATATAATAACGATAAAGAATTTAACCAAACGGTTCGGCAAGCTGACCGTGCTTGATGATATTTCGCTTTCCATCGAAAAGGGGAAAACGACTGTAATCATCGGCCCCAGCGGCTGCGGCAAAACCGTTCTGATAAAACACATTATTGTTTTGCTTAGGCCGAACGAAGGCGAAGTGTATTTTCATGATCAGCGAATTGATGATATGAACGAAAGACAACTCGCCGCTGTTCGAACGCAGATGGGGTATCTGTTCCAAAGCGGAGCGCTTTTTGACAGTATGACTATTGAGGAAAATATAATTTTCCCGCTTCAGCAGCACAGCAAAATTAAAGACCGTGAAAAACTCAACGCGATTGCGAAGGAAAAACTTTCGCTTGTCGGTCTGGACGGTTATCAGGAATATTATCCTGCGAAACTTTCCGGCGGGCAGAAAAAAAGAGTTGCGCTGGCGCGTGCCATTGCGCTTGAGCCGGAGGTTATACTTTACGATGAGCCTACGACGGGCCTTGACCCAATTCGCTCGGACATTATTAATGAGTTGATAATTAAGCTGAAGAAGGATTTGGGCGTAACGAGTATCGCGGTAACGCACGATATGAAGAGCGCCTACAAAATCGCCGACAGAATAATAATGCTGCACAAGGGAAAGATTGAAGCTGACGGCGACGCGGCGGCAATCCAAAACAGTCCTTCGCAGGTAGTTCAGCGGTTTATTAAAGGTGAAATAAGCGAGGGCGATTTACAAACTATGCAGGTTTCGTTCGAAGATATAAAGACAAACGACAAGAAATAGTTATTGATTAGGTACGTTGGTAAAGTAAGGTTGGAGATATAAATTATGCGATTGTTCTGGCGAATAAGGTATCTTGATACGTGCGAAAAAAAATTCAAAGACCGCGATTTATGGTTGGAAACGGATACATTAGACAATGTGACTAAAACCGCTATCGAGTTAACTTATGCGTTACAGGATGTCAAACCACGGCGAGAAATGTTACGTTATCGCAACTTGTTTAGTGAAAAGAGTGTCCCCAAAGATGAGGTTGAGTCCTTGTCTATTAGCAGTAACAATATTCATTCTTGGTATATTCCTGATTATTTTGAAGACGAAACCGGCCAAGAGTTATCTCGCAAGCGTATGGCTACAGTTTTAACAGATAATTCTCATGCGATTATGTTTCCATCTGGTACCAAGCAGTATGATATAGATTATGCGATATCCGATAAACGGCCAATTCCAATCGCGCAAATTTCTTTGTCACAAGATCAACTTAAGGTTTTAGGTTATTTCGCACGAGATTTAAGAGAGATGTTGGCTTCGGCGTTTTACAAAGAAGGACCCGGAAAACTTACGAGTTCAAGCGGAAGTGAGCCGCAATTGCATACTGCCATTACAGATGAAGAGATTAGGTCTTTTGTCATAATATTTCGTCGATTGTACATGAATAATGAACCAGCGAATTTCATCAAAGCCGTTAATGTTTTCGGAGCGGCAACCAGCGAATACCCAATAAGCAAATGGGTAAAAGGCATTGCCGAAGAATACCAAGCGGAGTTAAACTTAAAACCGGATTTTGTCCCATTTCTTGAAAAAGATTTTATTTTTACTCGTAAAAGATTAATCGATATATTTCTCTACACACAATATGTTCATCAACCGGATACTACCCGAATGCATCAATTTAAGGAATGTCTTTCTGTTGTTGATAATAAAAAATCAATATTAACTTGGTTGTTTCTGATGGCACTATACACTGGCAGTCTGCATATGCGAAATGCGGGGGTGGTTATTGCAGATTTTTATGACAAATATTGCCAATATCACAAAATATCAACCGATATTTTAGCATCTGTAATCAACGATAATCCTGGAATTGGGGTACTTGAGAAAAAGAACGATCAAATAGATAGATTGTTCCAAGAAAAAGTGGAAGAGCTATCTATGAAAATATGGATACTAAATAATCGTCCTTCTGGGGGGCCTACTCAATTTCTTAACCAAGCACGAGAACAATTGAATGTCGCAATGAGGAGTGAAAACGGTAAAATGTCTGTTTAGATAATTTAGCGTATAGATTAATTCTTATTCTTGTTGGTATAATAATTGATTATTCAAGCCATTCTTCAAAGAATTCAAGTAACTTTTACAATTTACTCAATATACTGAGTAAGCAGTTTAAACAATATAACAAAAATCTAAAAAATCTGAAATGTTCGTGAATTTCAGATGACCTGCGGAATAGTTTGGGTATAATCCGTAAACTATGACAAAAAATTCAGACCAAATTGCAAAAGACTTATCGGCTTTGATTTCGGGCGAATGTTACGCTGACATTTTCAACCGCGTCGCATACAGCACTGACGGCAGCATCTATCAAATCATTCCGGAATGTATCGTTGCGCCTAAAACGACCGAAGATGTCGTAGCGGTTATAAAATACGCTGGAGCGAACAATATTCCGGTCTCGCCTCGCGGAGCAGGAAGCGGACTCGGCGGCGAATCACTAACGAGCGGCATTATGCTCGATATGACAAAATTTATGAACAAAATCATCAGCACAAGCAATGACGGCAGTGTCGTTTGCTGTCAGGTCGGCGTTGTGCTCGATGATGTTAATAAACACCTTGCAAAATTCGGCAGAAAAATCGGGCCGGACCCATCCAGTGGAAATCGTGCAGTTATCGGAGGAGTTGTCGGTAATAATTCGACCGGCGCTCATTCGTTGAGTTATGGTTATATATCAAACTTTGTCGAAAAAATAAAATGCGTTCTGCCGGATGGAAGAATCGCTGAATTTGAAAATAACATCGGCAGCGGCGAAAAAAAAATCGCAAGGGAATGTTTTGAACTTTTAAATTCCAACGCCGAGTTGATTGCGAAAGTTCAGCCTTCGACGAAGCGAAACCACAGCGGCTACAATATCGCCAACGTCGTGCATAACGGCAGAATCGATATGGCCAAAATGCTCGCAGGTTCCGAAGGGACGCTGGCGGTGTTTACGGAAGTTACGCTGCGGAGCGTTGAGATTCCCAAAGCCATCGCGGTTGTGCAGTTCGAGTTCGATTCGCTCGACAAAATGGCGCGTGCTGTGCCGGTGATTGTCGATTGCGGCGCGGCGGCGTGCGAACTTATGGGCAAAGAATTAATACAAATCGCGCGCGACGCCTTTGAACAATACCATGATATTCTCAATCCCAATTCGGTCGCCAGTCTGCTTGTGGAATTTTCAGACACGAAGGATTCGGAGGTTGTCACGAAAATCAAAAAGACGGTCGAGGCAGTTGGTGAGCTTTGTTACGATAAAAAAATCGTGTTCGACCCTGCGATTCAGAAACGGCTTTTCAAATGCCGAAAAGATGCGGTGCCTCTTTTGTCTCGGAGAAAAGGTCTCAAACAGCCTATACCATTTATCGAGGATGTTTCAGTCGATAGTCTCAAACTTGCGGAGTATCTGGCGGGTTTGCAGAAAATCGGCGAAAAATACAAAGTTGAAATGGTTTATTACGGACACGCAGGCGACGGCGAGATTCACGTTCGGCCGCTGCTGGATTTGACCGACCCTGCTGATTTAAAAAAGATGACCGAAATCGCAGAGGATGTTTTTGCGCTGGCGCTTTCACTCGGCGGCTCACTTAGCGGCGAACACGCCGACGGTCTGATCCACGCGGCGTTTATGGAAAAACATTTCGGCAAAGAATATTGCGATATTCTCCGCAAACTGAAAAAAATATTCGACCCGAAGAATATTCTCAACCCCGGCAAAATCTTCAGCGATAATCCGAATGTGATGACTGAACAGCTTCGCGCAGAACATAAATTAATTGCTGACAGAATTTCACCTGTGCTGAATTTCAAGAATGACGAATTCAAACTTGAGGTTATTCAGTGCACCGGCTGCGGCCTTTGCAGAAACACGGATGCCGCCTTGAGGATGTGTCCTGTATTCAGAGCCAAAGGCGAAGAAATTTATTCATCGCGCGGCAGAGCGAATCTTCTGGCCGCCTGGGCAAAGGGAATATTGACGGACAAAGATTTCGAATCCGAAAAATTCAAAGAAATTCTGGCAAGCTGCCTGAACTGCAAGGCCTGTGTCGTTGATTGTCCGTCCGGCGTTGATATCTCGAAAATGATGATTGAAGCCAGAGCTAAACTTGCGCAACGAAAAGGCTTGAGCAGGGCGGCTATGGTTTTGGCTAATAATCGATATATGAGTATGCTCGCTTCGACGTTTTCGCCAATCAGCAATTATTTTATGAGCCTTGAGTTTGTAAAGAGTCTGATGCAGACCTTTACAGGTATCGACAAACGAAGGTCGATGCCGAAATTCGGATTCTCAAGTTTTATTAGAAAAGGAAATAAATATCTGGCATCGCAGCCGAGGCTGCAAAGTCCGGTCGATAAGGTCGCGTACTTTACAGATACTTACGCCAACTACAACGACCACGAACTCGGCTTTGCGGTGATAAAATTTCTGCGTGCGAATAATATCGATGTGATAATTCCATCGCAAAGGCCTGCGCCGCTGCCGGCGGCTGTTTACGGCGATGTAAAGACAAGCAAAAGAGATTTGCAATATAATGCAAAGCAGCTCGCAAAAATGATTCGAGCGGGTTATAAAATTGTCTGTTCAGAGCCGAGCGCAGCGCTGTGTTTGAAAGAAGATTTAAGATTTTTCGACGACAGCGAAGATGCGAAATTGGTCTCGAAGAATACATTCGAATTTTTCGAGTATATCAAAGGGATAGATTCCCGCCTGCGCGGGAATGACACAGCAGCGTGCGCACAGTGTTTAAACAAGAGTTATGTTCATCATACGCCTTGTCATCTGAACGCATTGGAAACTAAACCTGCGACACTTGAAGTGCTTGAAAAACTTACAGGCATTAAAGCAAAAGAGCTTAACGGCGGCTGCTGCGGAATCGCGGGCACTTTCGGAATGCAGGTGAAAAATTATGACCTTTCTATACAGATAGGCTCTAAACTTGCCGAGAAAATAAAAGAATCAAACGCCGATATGGTTCTTACGGAATGTTCGACGTGTAAAATGCAGATTGAACATTTGACCGGCAAACAAACAGAACATCCAATTAAAATATTGGCGAAAGCCTACGGCCTGATGTAATAATGTTATGGCAGAAAAATTAAAAGAAGCTGTTTTATACGAGCAGGCAGAAGATAAAAAAGTACGCTGCAATCTTTGCAATCATCGCTGCAAAATCAGCGAGGGCAATCGCGGGTTGTGTGGTGTTCGGCAAAATATTGACGGCAAATTATACTCGCTCAATTATCATAAACTTTGCGCAGCTAACGCCGACCCGATAGAGAAAAAGCCGTTGTTTCATTTTCAGCCGGGCAGCAGGGCTTTTTCCATCTCTGCACCGGGATGCAATTTTCAATGCGACTTTTGTCAGAACTGGCAAATCAGTCAAATCTTGGACAATAAAATAGAAGGTCAGGCTGTCGAACCGGCCCGGCTGGTCGATTTGGCAATCGGAGAAAAATGCAGAAGTATGGCTTACACTTATACCGAGCCGACAGTTTTTATGGAACTTGCGGCTGATTGCGCGATAATCGCAAAACAAAGGGGGCTTGCCAATGTTTTTGTTTCAAACGGTTATATGACGAAAAACGCAATTGATTTCGCAAAAGACTGGCTCGATGGAATTAACATCGATTTGAAAAGTTTCAGCGAGGGGTATTATAAAAGACTGTGCAAAGCAAAGGTTTCGCCGGTGTTTCAAACGATTGATTATGTCGCCAATCATACAAATATCTGGATGGAGATTACGACGCTGATTGTGCCGGGCGAAAACGATTCTGAAAAGGAATTGCGTCAAATCGCGGAATTCATTTTTAATACCTGCGGCGCGGATGTGCCCTGGCACGTAAGCAGGTTTTATCCGCAATATAAATACACAGACGCCTCCGCAACGCCGTATTCAACGTTGCAAATGGCTTATGATATTGCAAAACAGGTCGGACTACGTTATGTATATATAGGTAATCTGCGCACGCAAAAAGGCGAAAACACATATTGCCCGAAATGCGGCAGTCTGCTGGTTGAACGTGAAGGTTATTATATAACCCAAAATCGGATAAAAAACAGCATTTGTCTGGATTGCGGTGAAAAAATTGCTGGATTTAAACTTAATGGTGAAAAATAATATATACTTGTTGTCCGTTGTCTGTATGTGTGGTAAAATTAGCCAAAGTATGTATTAAAATGGAATAGTCGGGCATTAGCAGGCGTTGAAAATGGGAAGTCGCCTGAAAGGAATATCAGCTTCAATACCTACCATTAACGACATTCTCTTATACGACTAACTATTAAATTTATGAAAGCATTTATGTGCACAAATAAAAATATACCAGCTTTGAGAATCGGCAACTTGACGATTAATCCGCCAATAATTCAGGGCGGAATGGGAATACGAGTTTCAGGCGCGAATCTTGCCGCGGCGGTTGCGAATACCGGCTGCGCCGGAGTCATAGCGAGTACAGGCATAGGTTTGTTCGAAGAACTTAGCGGTCAAGCTTTATGGACATTCAATGGTGAATCCCTGCGGAGTGAAATTCGAAGAGCAAGGAGTATGACCAAGGGAATAATTGGCGTCAACGTAATGGTTGCACTTACTGATTATGAAAACCTTGTTAAAGTTTCGATAGAAGAAAATGTTGATATGGTGATTTGCGGAGCGGGACTGCCGCTGGAACTGCCGAAATTTCTTAACGGCAAAGATGTCAAGCTGATTCCAATCGTTTCATCCGCGAAGGCTCTTTCACTGATTATTAGAAGATGGCAGGGAAGATATAACAAATTGCCGGATGCTGTGATTGTCGAAGGCTTAAAAGCCGGCGGACATCTCGGATATTCCGCTGAAAGTCTGGCGGATGGAACAGCAATGCCGCTGGAAGACATCATCAAAGAAGTTGTCGCATTGGCGAACTCTTATGAGAAAAAAATTCCTGTCATAGCAGCCGGCGGAATTTTCGATGGCGCGGACATCGCGAAATTTTTGAAACTCGGCGCATCGGGCGTGCAAATGGCAACAAGATTTGTCTGCACCGAAGAATGCGATGCGCATATAAATTTCAAACAGGCTTACATTAACGCAAAAAAACCAGAAGACCTCACAATTATCAAAAGTCCGGTCGGTTTGCCCGGCAGAGTTATAAATTCGCCGTTTGTAGAAAAAATCAAACATGGTTTGACAATACCTTTCAAATGCACCTATACTTGCCTGCGAACCTGTGATGCTAAAAATGCGCCATACTGCATTGCCAAAGTTTTGTCGAACGCCTCGAATGGCAAATTTGATGAAGCATTTGCATTTGCCGGCTCAAACGCTTACAGGTGCAATGAAATCGTACCTGTAAAAACGCTGGTTGACACATTGAGCAAAGAATTGTCCGCCGCTCTGGAACAAAAAGCCGTCTCGAAGGTCTGATAGTAGTGTCTGGCACAAATACGAAAAGTGTGTATAATACTTTTCGTTATTTGATGAAAGGTACTATGAAGATTATCGCGGACGAAAATATACCATTTGTGAAAGAAT
This sequence comes from Planctomycetaceae bacterium, assembly GCA_021371795.1. NCBI lineage: Bacteria > Pseudomonadati > Planctomycetota > Planctomycetia > Planctomycetales > Planctomycetaceae > Planctomycetaceae bacterium. The sequence goes on from JAJFVK010000002.1 coordinate 23,923, forward strand.
GTTTCAGTTCTGCCGGAAATGTTACAACTGTTCATGGCCGAAAGATTTCCAAAGACATTTTGCAGGACGCAGACGCTCTGCTTGTCCGCAGTATCACCAAAGTTAATAAAGACCTGCTCGACGGCACGAACATAAAATTTGTCGCCACAGCAACCATTGGCTTTGAACATATTGATATAGATTATCTCAAAAGCAAAAATATCAGCTTTGCTTCCGCGCCCGGCTCGAACGCAAATTCCGTCGCCGAGTATGTTACATCGACGTTATTGAATCTCGCGGAAAAATATCATTTCGACATTTCAAAAAAATCAATCGGCATAGTAGGCGTCGGCAATGTCGGCAGCAGAGTCGAGAAAAAAGCAAAAGCGCTCGGAATGAAAGTCGTTCTTAATGATCCGCCTTTGAAAAGACTCTCCGGCGATGAAAAATATCGCCCACTGAATGAAATTTTAGATTGCGATATTATTACGCTGCATACGCCATTGACGAAAGATGGAATTGATAAAACTTATCATCTGGCTGATGAAAATTTTTTGGCGGCGATGAAAGATGGTGCGATTTTATTTAATACCTGCCGTGGAGGCGTTCACGATACCGCTGCGTTGAAAAAAGCGATTGCGACAAAGAAATTGAGCGCCTGCGTGCTTGATGTCTGGGAAAAAGAGCCGGATATTGACGTTGAGCTTTTGGAAATGGTAGATTTCGGCACGCCGCACATCGCTGGCTATTCTTATGATGGCAAAGTTGTCGGAATGATAATGATTTATGAGGCGTTTTGTAGATTTTTTAATATTCAGGCAAAACATACAGCCAAAGATTTCCTGCCGCCGGCTCAAATTTCGGAAATTGTGATAAAAAATGAAAAAAGTCCGTTACTTTTTGCCGTGAATACACTCTATAATATTAGTAAAGACGATGCGAACCTGCGGCAGATGAAAAACGAACCTGCCGATAAACGCGGAGCGTATTTTGATTCACTGCGCAAGAATTATCCCGTCCGCAGAGAGTTTCCAAATACAAAAGTTTTGACTGATAGTAAAATGCTTAAAAATATACTTGAGGGTATAGGGTTCAGGGTATAGGGTATAGGGTGTAGTTCTATTATGAAAGGTGCGATTATGAAAAAGAGCTTGATTGTTTTGTGTGTTTTGGCGATGTGTTCAGTTGTTTGGGCAGAAGAGAAAAAAGCAGAAGAAGTAAAAAAAGAGAAGCCGGATTATCGTAGCGTGATTGTCGATGCCTGGCTTGTTAGAGTTGACGCCGATGCTCTTGCCGAATCCGGCGTGAAGCCATTGTCTGAAAAAGAAAAAGAGAATGTTTCTGTAATGAATTTGATGTGGTGTTTGAGCGAACCCAATTGTGGCGAAGTAGTTACGTCTGCAAGAACTATGGGAAATACAAAAGCAGAAATTGAAAATAATTTTCAACAAGATATTTACCTGACTGAATCGACAGAAGCCGTTTTAGTTGAAGGAAGAACAGTAAAAGGCAGAACTTCAAATTCTTATAATCTAAAGGTAGATTTTAAAACTTATTCACAGGTATTGGAAAATAAGCAGGTTGGAATCAGTTGGTCGTTCTTTTCTCGTTTTATTTGTGATAAATCACGAAATAAGTTGCCGCCCGACACTGGCAATCTAAGTTATGAAAATCACTGGGGGATTTTGCCCACAGGAAAATCGGTTATTGTCGGTCAGTCTCAAATTGGCAAAGATATGTTCTTTCTTGTTATGAAGGCTGAAATTGTAGAATAGGCAGTTTGTAGGGTGGGCTTTAGCCCACGCGGTAGTTTTAAATATTTGAATTTTGGTAATTTGAATTTGCCCGAAGGGCGGATTTAGATATTCGTATTTTATAATTAGTGTAGATTCGTGTTCATTCGTGGTTAAAAATCGTTGTAAAAAATTCGTGGTTAAAGAGAATTCAAAAATTTTAGTTTGGCCAGGCGGGAAAATGGATTTTTCCGCCGGCTGTCTTGTAATGGGTATCCTGAATGTAACGCCTGATTCGTTCAGTGACGGCGGAGATTTTCTCGATATCGAAAAAGCTGTTGCCCGCGGCATCGAAATGGAAAAGCATGGCGCAGCGATAATCGACATTGGTGCAGAATCAACTCGCCCCGGCTCAAAAGCCGTCAGCAGCAAAGAGCAAATCAAACGCGCGATACCTGTAATTGAAAAACTTGCGGCGAAAATTAAAATTCCGATCAGTATCGACAGTAAGGATTTTGAAGTAACAAAAGCTGCGATAGAAGCAGGCGCATCGATAATAAATGATATTACTTCACTTGCAGATATCCGCACTGCCAAACTTGCAGCGGAGAAAAAATTGCCTGTGATATTAATGCATATGCAGCACAATCCCGAAACTATGCAAAAAGAGCCGTATTATAAAAATGTTGTGCAGGAAGTTTTGGAATATCTGCTGGCAAGAGCAAAAGCGGCACAGGATGCCGGCATAGAAAAAGAAAAAATATTTATTGACCCGGGGATTGGTTTTGGCAAAACGCTTGAGCATAATATAACACTTCTGAAGAACATCGGCATTTTTGTAAATTCCGGTTACAGGGTCTTGCTCGGCACAAGCAGGAAAAAATTTATTGGCACGCTGACGGGCAAAGAAAATCCCAGGGACAGGATTTTGGGTACTGCCGCGACAGTTGCATTGGCTGCGGCAGCAGGCGTTTCAATTATCCGTGTTCACGATGTCGCCGAGATGGTTGATGTCGCCAAAGTCGGCAGCGTTTTCACAAAAAAGGTGTCAGGCACCTTTTAAGTTGTTGTTTTGTAAGTAGTTATGAATGACTTTTTGATAATATGGTGTCAGGAACTATTTTTGCCCGCTGACTGCACTGCTGATAAAACGCTTCCAAACGTGTAGCGAAAGTAACATCTTCCGTACCGTCAAACGTAATATTCAAAATCGGCATATTATCACAATCTTTGCTTATCTGCGGAATAATGCTCGAAACAATCGTCGAGGGCATACACGTAAACGGCATCACATTAATCACGCCCGCGAAACCTTCGTGGTAATATTCAATAATTTTGCTGACGCTTAAGACCGCTTCGCCTTCGAATGAAATGTCGATGTATTTTTGGCCGAACTTCAAAACAGATTTCACATCGTGCTCTGCGACCGTGCCGAATTTTTTCTCAAGCGGCGCAGCAAGAGATTTCTCAATCCAATGCTGAATAAAATCCTGTGCGGCATTAACCATATAATGCCAATGTTGGCCGGCTCTTTTTGCGCCGAGCATTCGCATATAATTAGTATAGTAAACCCATTCAGCAAGCGGCGCAAGCGCACAGGCTGCGCCGAGTTCCTCCAGCCGATGAATGATATTGTTATTCGAGAAAGGATGACTGCGGACATAAATTTCACCGACAACGCCGATGCGAGGTCTTGAAATCGCAGGATTCGTTGTCTGTGAAAATTTTTGCGCGAAGTCCGCCATTAATTTCTTCTTGCTCGCAAGCGAACCGCTCGCTTCGGTATTCTCAAGCCAGACTTTCAGCCATTGTTTATAAATTTTTTCAATCGCCGCTCTGTCATTACTTTGCGATTTTGCTTTCAGCAGTACCTTGCCAATTAAGTCGATGCCGACCATCGATGTCCATGCGTTGAGCATAAGTTTCCAGCCTTTTTCGTCCATCGCATCGGCAATCTCATTATAAAATTTCGTATCCTGATTCGGTGCGAAAATCGGAACATCTTTTAGTCCCGCATATTGCAATACCTGCTTTTGCATACAATTATACACACCCATTCGGCACGGCCCGGATGTTGACGGCATCAGGAAAGCACTTTTGTCCGGCTGGAAATCTTTTCGCTCTGCGGTCGCGAGCATATCGCCTACGGTAATCGCGCACGGCAGACACTCTTTGCCGGTCGAAAACTTTCTGCCGAGAAGCAAGCCGTGTTCGTCTGCGCATTTCATTACTTCGGCGTCTTTGCCGAGCGATTTAAAAGTTGACGCCATTCCATACGAACAGTCGCTCATATATGGAATAAAGAGTTTTCGGTTGACGCAGCCTTTTTCCGCGACAGCCTGAATTTTGATTTTCTGCGGCGAAGGCTGATAATGGCTTAAACTATCGAAGAACGCTTCCAGTCTTGTAACAAGCCCCGCGTCGGCGGAATGTTCGTCAAGCTCAAGGAACAGACTCGGTTTTTCGGCTGAAATATTTCTGAAAAATGTTTCAAGGAACGAATCCGGCCCGCAACTGAAATTTGAAAGATAAACTGCGAACAAACGTTTATCCTGTTTTATAATTTCCGCGCCGCGGAGAATTTTCTGGCCGAGCCCCCAGTACATACTTTTATGCAAATATTCATCCGCAATCGGTGCCGTGGAAAGGTCAAGCATATCTAAAGGCAGTACATCGATACCCATCGCGGAAAGTTTGTCGGCTAATTGCAAATTTATCTGCGCATCGCAACTATTATACGGCCTGCCGAACAGGACGAACAATCTGCCGTTTTCGCCGATAGATGACAATACCTCTTTGCCTTTTTGAATCAGACTCGCCTCGAAATTTTTCTGCGCCGCAAGCGCATCGTCGATTGCTTTTTCGACAAGCGACTTTTTCACGTTCAACTGTACGGCAAGATTCGCAAATGTTTGCAGTAGTTCTTTCCTGCCGTTGCCGAGCCTGATTACAGGCGTAAGCAGTTTGCATTTGCCCAGCCTGCCGGCAAAAGCGGTTTTCGCCTGATATGGCAGCGACTGAACATACGGACATAATTTCGACGCGGTGTTTGTGTCGAACAAATTTGCAAGACTAACAACGCTCGGCAGGAAAATATAATCGACTTGCTGCTCGATGAGTTCGGCAATGTGGCCGAACGCGACCTTGACTGGGAAACACTGCTCGGCGGTAACGGCCTCGACGCCTTTTTTTATGGTCAATCTGCTTGTTGTCTGTGTTACACACGGCTCGAATCCGAGATTTTTGAAAAACACGCTGAACAGCGGAAGATACTGCCAGTTAATCAGCGACATCGGAATGCCGATTTTTTCTTTTCGTGTATTTTCCGCCGGCTCATCCAACCGAGCGAACTGCCGCAGCATAAGATTCCGATATTCGAACGCAGCCGCTGTTCTCTTGTGTTTTTTTGCTCGCGAAATATTATATCTGTCGCAGCGTGAGCCGTAATAAAGCGGTTCGCAGCCCGGCAGCATAACTTTTTTGATTTCGCAATTGTTGGAGCAGTGTTCGCACGCGAAAGATTCCACGTCATATTTAATGTGAATGAGATTTTCAAAGCCGCGGAATTTCGATTGCCCCTGCGTTCTTGCTTTTGCGATTACCGCAGCGCCAAGTGCGCCGGTAACTTCATGATGGTCGGGCACGCGGATTGGTTTGCCGACAATTTTTTCAAATGCCGCCCAAACTGCTTTATTAAAAGCTGTGCCGCCCTGAAAGCAAATATTGTCGCCGAGTTTTCTTCTGCCGACGACGCGGTTGAGATAGTTTGTAACAATTGAATAAGCAAGCCCCGCGACGAGGTCTTTTGTCTCCGCTCCCTGCTGCTGGTAATCGAGCAAATCGGATTCCATAAACACCGTGCATCGTTCGCCGAGTTTTATCGGTGCGGCACTTTGAAACGCAAGCGATGCGAATTCGTCTTTGATACTTATGCCGAGTTTCTCCGCCTGCTCTTCGAGAAACGAACCGGTGCCAGCGGCGCAAGCGTGATTCATCTCGAAATCGACAACTACGCCGTTCTTGAGCGAAATAAATTTACTGTCCTGTCCGCCGATTTCAAAAATCGTATCAACTTCCGGACACACAACCGCAGCGCCGGCCGCTTGCGCAGTGATTTCATTTATCACAATATCAGCGCCGAGAAAATCTCCGGTGAGGTATCTTCCTGAACCGGTTGTCGCGGCGCCTTTGATTATGACTTTATCGCCGAGGTCGTTTGCGGCCATTTGCAGGCCTTGCTTTACAGCCTCCAAAGGTCTGCCCGCCGTCATCAAATACGCTTTCGACAAAACATTTTTATCTTTGTCAATCACAACAACATTTGTGCTGATACTTCCGACATCAACGCCGAGCCAGGCGTCAATTTTTTCTTTGCAGTCCGGCGGCAAACTGTGAACTTTACCTGCGGGTGCGTCGAATGAAGGCCTCGGCAGCGGGTCTCTTCGCGGAGCCTTTTCGCCGAAATTTCTTTGTGTGTGCAGATATTCGTGCAGTTTTTTGATATTAAATTTCTGCTCGTTCTTTCGCGAATCTTTTGTAGCAAGTACCGCGCCTATTGCGCCAGTGAAGAAATGTTCTTTTGGAACTATCAATTGACCTGATTGTAATTTAAAAGCCTCTTTGATTGCGTTCACAACGCCGATGTTTTCGGCGACTCCGCCGGTGAAAATTATCGGCGCGATGAATTCTCTGCCTTTGCCGAGATTGGTTTTCAAATTTCTCGCAAGAGCCAGACACAATCCTGCGATAATATTCTCAACCGGCGTCGCCTGCTGCTGCAAGTGAATCATATCGCTTTTGGCGAACACCGAACATCTGCCTGCGATTGTCGGAACACTTTTGGCAGCGATTGCCATTTTGCTAAATTCGTTTTCAATGTTTATTCCCAGACGCTGCGCCTGCTGGTCGAGAAATGAACCTGTACCAGCGGCACACGCACTGTTGAGCGCGAAATCTGTAAGAGCCAATCTTCCGTTTTCAGTTTTGAGGAAAAGCAGTTTGCTGTCCTGTCCGCCCATTTCAATTATAGTTGCCTGCGAAAAGTGCGGATACAAATGCGCAATCGCAAAAGCCTGCGCGGAAACTTCGTTGATGTATGGAATGTTTAATAATGAAGCGATAAGTCTTGAAGCTGAGCCTGTCGCGGCGGCAAATTCAATTCTATTGATGGGAATTTTTTTGAACAGTTCGTTAAGTGCAGTGCCGAGCGTTTCTACCGGCCTGCCTTTGGTGCGCCGATAATCACTGTAAATAAGCCCAAGACTTTGATTTAGAAGAATAACATCGCAGCTTGTCGAGCCGACGTCGATGCCAAGATACAATCCTCTATCGTCGCGCAGAACCTCCGGCGAATAATTCGATACTCCCACTGATACGATTTTTTCAGTATTATCCTTGCTCTGCACACAATTCTCCTTAAATGAGCAGTCAGAGTATTCTAACTCATTTTATGTGCAAGTCAAGATTTTTAGGTAACAGAAAATTTTGATGTAACCTCAAAAAAATTGAAATGACATCGAAAGTTATTTCTCTGTGAACTCTGTGTTCTCTGTGGCTATAAATTAAACTTTCTTTTTCAGCAGAAACACCGCGAATAATATTACTGTCGCCCCGATGCCTGCCGGGTAACTTATTTTAGCCGCTAATCCGAACCCTTCCGGCGCAATCAAAATATAAGTAACACTTACAGCCGTCATAAACGCCGCCGGTATAACGGTAATCCAGTAGAATCGATTGTTCTTTCGCAGATACACCGCCGTTGCCCATAGTATCACCATAGCCAGCGTTTGATTTGCCCATGCGAAGTACCGCCAGATAATATCGAACTTTATAAACGTAAGGCCAAATCCCGCGATGAACAGCGGCGCAGCGATGAGCAGTCTTTTAGTAATCGGCTTTTGATTTATTTTGAACGCATCAGAAATTGTAAGTCTTGCGCTGCGAAAAGCTGTATCGCCGGTGGTAATCGGACATGCGATAACGCCGAGCATTGCCAGCACTCCGCCGAAACCGCCGAGCAGGCTGACGGATATCTTATGCACAGCGCCGCCGGCAGCGTTGGCGGCAAGTTCTTTGCCGAGTTCCGTTGTTGAGCCGAAAAATGCCATACCCGCTGCGGCCCATATCAGTGCGATGAGTCCCTCGGCTATCATTGCTCCGTAGAAAGCTCTTCTGCCGTATTTTTCGTTCGTCAGGCAGCGAGCCATCATTGGCGATTGTGTCGCGTGGAATCCGCTGATTGCTCCTCACGCTACGGTGATGAACATCAGCGGCCAGATTGGCAGTGCCTTGGGATGCATATTTGTAAATTGCAGTTCGGGAATTTTATAGCCTTCGACAATTATTCCGCCGGCGATGCCCGCCGCCATTACTACCAAAGCGATTCCGAACAGCGGATATAGTCTGCCGATGATTTTGTCTATCGGGAAAATCGTCGCGATGAAATAATATATAACTATGCAAATTGCCCAAAATGTAGCGTTAAGAGATTCCGGCGTAAGAACGGCAAGAAGTTTTGCCGGCCCGCTGATAAAAACCGCTCCGACCAGAATCAGCAGCATTACTATGAAAACCAGCATAATATTTTTTACGTATTTGCCCAGATATATTCCGATGATTTCAGAAACACTTGTGCCGTTGTGCCGCAGCGACATCATACCGGAAATATAATCGTGAACTGCTCCGGCGAAGATACAGCCGAATACTATCCACAGAAAAACCACCGGCCCCCATAACGCGCCTGCCAACGCTCCGAAAATGGGGCCCAGACCTGCGATGTTAAGCAACTGTATCAGGAATATTTTTGACCAGTGCATCGGCACGAAATCCACGCCGTCCGGCTGTGTTGCTGCCGGAGTTGGGCGTTCCGGCTGGATACAGAATACTTTTTCGACGAACCTGCCGTATATCCAGTAACCGGCGAACAACATTACCACTGAAACAAAAAACGTTATCATTAAACTGACTCCAAAGCAAAGTAGTTATGAAACCGTAATTCTATCAAATAGAATGAGTGTGGCAATTGAAAAACAATTAATTATAGATGGACGACAATTTTGTCATGAAATTGGAGAAGATATTGAGTGGGATATTGAAACATAAAAAGGGCTAAAAAGGACAAAGCAGAAAATGTTGGAAAGCGAAAAATTAATATGATATTCCCAGATTTCCAGAAAAAGCTCTCTTGGAAAAGAGCTGCTTTTGTGCCATTCTTGCTGACGACATACATGCTGTACTAATTTTTGGAAATCAGAAATCAGTAGATACCTTACTAATTTTGGCATTGATAGGCAGATTTTCTAATTTTATATCATAGCAAGTCGAAAGAGAAATCAAAGTTACTAATTCTCATTTCCTTTTTTAATTATATTTTTGATTGAATTTTTAAATAAGCTTATTACAGTTCCAACCCCAAGCATTAAAAACCCGACAATAACCTGCCGCCAATAGCCTATGCCTTTTGCGTACATATATAATCTAAACAAAAACGGCATCAGTAAAATTGGAATAATCAAACTGTCCTTGGTTCTTATCCATACGCCAAAAATAATTAATCCTGTTGCTATTAGTGTTCCCGGAAATCTCCATTGAAAAGATTCAGGAAGATAGTCGAATAAAAATATGGCAAAGAAAATAGTTCCAATAATTCGGATAGCTTTGTTTAAGCTTTGTCCAAACAGGATGTAAAGAATCATAGAGCCGAAACCAAACATCCCAACCAGCGTTCCCTCTTTTGTTAAACCATTTTCTTTCACAAGTTCCGCAAAACACTTGAATTGGGGCAGTAAAAAACAAAGTGAGATAATACCCGCAATACAAAAATATTGGTTCCAAACAAAAATACCGTATGCAAATGAAATTATGCTGCAGGTCGCGAAAAACGCGCGGATATTTAAATCATACGGATGTTCAGGAGAGAAACCGGCCGTTAAAACAACTCCCAAACCGTATATAACAGTTAAAATGATTAAACCTTTCCAGCGATGATATTTTGCCAAGGCAGCGATAGCTATGCCGGATAAAGCTAATATGACAGGCGGATAGCTGAATAGTGATGCATTAATATGGCCGGATGCAAGTATTGATTTGTTGTTAATAGCCAGCATTGTCACCAATAAAGGCACACACAAACTGACAATAGATAAAATATCAAATCGTTTACCGTTATGATGAAAAATCTCGAATAAAAGTATGCTGCTGATTGCTATTACAGGAATAAAATCTCCAAACACATATTTTATTGCAAAACTATACCCAATTGCATATTGATGAATACCGGTCATAGCCAGGAGTATTAACGCAAAGATATAAGCCATTGTGGGTTTCTGCAAGAAAGCTTTTTTGTCTTCTTCCATTTTTTTTCGAGCTGCTTCAATAATCACAAAAACTGCACCAATCAGGATTAAAACATTTAGATTCAGCCAATATCCTCTGCACAGTTCTCTTTGCGAAGCATGTTCGGAAATTATATTTGCCATAAAAACCGGGCCAAGATAATTAAATATCATAATTATAAGAAGCCCCGCAAATGTCATGATTCCAATTTGAATCTTAACAAGTCTTTTAATACAGAAAAATTTTATAAAAGCTAATACAACGCCAATTATACCTGCATAGAAACCGGCTTTAATAGCGGTATCTGCAACCGAACCTAAAGCAATGCTGGTACCGACAAGAAACATCGCTATCAGGATGACCAGAGATACGGCATCATCGACTGCCTTTTTGTAAACAATCAAAATTAAAACGCCCAAAAGAGCAATCTCATAAAAATGAAGAGTAAAAAGACAGGGCAGTGCTTCACGCAAAGAATTGCTTGCTGATAATATAGGCCCCATCACTTTGACTATGCCATATGCTACGAATACAGCGCTCAAACAATAAAATACGCTTGCCCCGGCCACATTGAGAAAATTCTTCCATGCCATCGTGTCAATGATATTACCTGATAATACTGAATTTGTCTGATTTGGATTTGGAATAGGCGGCGGAATAGGCCGGCCGTAACTGTCTTTCTTTGTTTCATCCATATTTATATCTCCGTTAAATTTTACTCTCCGAGCCCATCGGGCGGTAGATTTTTGCTTGCCCACGCTAATGACAAATTTCCCGCAGTTCCAAACGTACTGCTGGAAAATCTTGTTTTTGGCGATTGTTCATGTGCTGAAACTGAATTTACATGGCCATCTATAAATACCACATTACTTGAACCAGAATTTAAATCACGAGCATCATGGTAAGTTGCGAAACAATCTCTGGCTTCAGATGTGGAACTTATATAAAGCATTGTATCATCCAATGCTTTGGTACTTAAAGGTTTTTTCAGCCATTCAGCCTTATACTTTGGATTGTTCGGGCTTAATGTCCAGGAGTTTTCTTCTGCAAAAAAGAACACCTTGGCCGGATTCCTGACTTCATTTGATTTTTGTACGCTGCCGTTTTGCTTTCCGCCTAAGTATGCATTCATTGTATAGCTGTATTGCGGTTCGACAGGTATGTTTTCATTATGGTTTGGATTCTCGCATCCTCTGAAACGCGCAATGTTGATAAAAACGGGACAACCCCTTGTATATTTTTCATCAAAATATTTCACCATTTTCCCGTAATATTCTTGTTTTCCCTCCATAGTTTCGCTTTGGAGTGACATTTGTCCATCGTGCCATCGGCATCCGATTGGATGCGATTCATTAACTGAAAGACCGCTGTAAAGCCATTCATTAGGCTCTGGGAAATAATCATCATTATCGTTAAGAAAAGCCTGCCCGGCCGTACTATATGAGTGCAAACAATGCTGACAAACAATAACTACTGCTCTTGACCTCGACTTGCTAAGTGATGGCATTAATAAACTAAACAGCAGAAAAATTATAAAAAGTAAAAATAATAATTCCCAAATGGTGAAAGCTCTTCTCGAATTGATAACTTTATTTTCCATCCCACGAATTATATCTTTTTGAATATTTTATTCAACTCTTACTTTTTTGCGCAAAAAAAAATCCGCGGTTAAGCGGATTTTTGTAAGTGTTAATTTAATCCTGTCCCGGCATATACATCGTTCTTGCCTGACCGACAAGATAGAAACTTCCGGTAATGCAAATCAAATCTTCTTTGCCGATTGCGCTTGATGCGACTCGTATCGCCTCTTTGAGACTAAACGCCGTCTGGCACATCTTGCCGCAAATCTCGGTGTACATATCCGCAAGCTCCTGCGGGTAAACAGCCTTTGGCGAATTGCTGCGTGTGAAAATTACTTTGTCAGCGCCATACTGAAGCTGTTCGAGCATACCGCGAACATCTTTATCCTGTCCGCAGCCGAAAATCACGACCATCGAATCATACGGCACGTGCTGACCGATTGCCTGAACGAGTGCGCGAATACTCGACGCGTTATGTGCGCCGTCAATCAGAATACGCGGGTCGTTGTGGACGGTTTCCATTCGGCCCAGCATTTTTATGTCTTTCAAACCTGCAATTGCTTTCGCATCGTCAATTTTATAGCCGCCGGCTTTGAGCGAGTCGAGCATAGCGATCGCAAGACCGCAATTCATCGCCTGATGTTCGCCGGGCAGCGGAACTCGTAAATGTTCAAATTTACATGTCGGAGTTGTCAGGCAAATTCGTGTGTGCGGGCCGTACTCGCGCGACGATTCGAATCGATACGAAAAATCGATATCTTTGCCGGTAACAAGAAGCGGCGCCTTAACAGCGTTTGCCTGTTTCTTTATCTCTTTCATCGCAAGCGGTTCCTGCGGCACAGTTATAACTGGTATGCCTTTTTTAATAATGCCCGCTTTTTCTTTGGCGATACTGTCGAGCGTTTTGCCCAGCAGATTCATATGATCCATACTGATATTTGTTATGCCGACAACAGCCGGCTCAATAACGTTTGTGCTGTCTAATCTTCCGCCAAGACCAGTTTCGATTACCGCAATGTCAACTTTCTTATCGACGAAGTACATAAACGCCATCGCAGTCAAAATCTCGAAGAACGTTGGCGCATCAGTTTTTGCCAGCTTCTCAACCGGAGCATATACTCTGTTAATCAGACCGGTCAATTCGGAATCTGTAATTCTTTTGCCGTCAATTTCGATTCGCTCATGCAGATTGACAACGTGCGGCGAAGTGTACAGGCCGACTGAATATTCGTTTGCCTGAAGCATTCTGGCCAGCATTGTCGCCGTCGAGCCCTTGCCCTTAGTTCCGGCGATGTGTGCGCAGGCCAATTTCTTTTGCGGATTGGCCAGCAGTCCCAGCAGTTTTTCCATTCTTTCAAGGCTGAAAGTCGTTACATTATAGCGAAGGCGGCTTTGTTTCTCATAGTCAGTTCGGGTAAACAGGTATTCTAATGCCTGTTTAAATGTGCGAAACTGCTTAGGAGATTTCACCGGCTGAACTTTGCCAGATTTCTCCGCTGCCTTCTTACTTGTGCTTGTGTGTACAGTCATAGCTCCTCAATATATAGATTTTATCATCCAAAGTCAATTTATAACGATTAGTTTTCTTTTGTGCAAAAGACACTTTATAATTCCACATTTTTAAGTCTTTATCATACATATATTTACACTAAATGGTTAAGCAAAAAGAAATGCGGTTTTTTGTGCGGATTTAAGGATTAGATAAGTCCATTTTACAGCTTAACTGTTACTAAAATCACAGAAAACCGGTGCTTTTCACGTCAAATTATAACAATACTTCACCCTATAAATCTTTTATTTTTTAGGGGGAAAGGAGAATTATATCCTGATATACGTAAAAAACCGCGACCTGTTCGCCTATTTTCGGACGTTTTTTGCAGTAGCCGGTAGTCATTAGGTAGTAGATAAGGTATTAAGAGTTGAAATGTTTAGAATAGGTGATAAGATTTGTTTTCATAGATTGGAGTTTTATTATTAACGACGTTAAAAAAATCACGGATATGATAAAGCAGTTTCGCGACGAGCGCGACTGGATGCAGTTTCATGACCCCAAGAATATGAGCATCTCTATCGTTCTCGAAGCGTCCGAACTGCTCGAACATTTCCAATGGAAAACCAAAGAAGAAGCCCAACAATATGTCAAAGAACATAAAGAGGAAATTCAGGACGAAATCGCCGATGTCGCGATGTACCTTTTTGAACTGGCAGATAATCTGGGCATCGATTTGCTCGACGCGATGAAAAATAAAATGGAAAAAAATATAAAAAAATATCCGGTTGAAAAGGCAAAAGGAAAACATACGAAATATAATAAACTTTAACCGCGGATTATACGGATTTTCACGGATTTTTTTATGTGATATATAAAATTTGGAGGCGGACAATTGAAGGGACATTCGGAAGGGGTAGGCAAGTGGCTGCGGATTGCTCATTGTCAGGGTGTGGGGCCGGTGATTTTCGGGCGACTGCTCGAAAAGTTCGGCAGGCCGGAGGAAATTCTTAACGCATCAATGGCCGCTCTTTCGCAAGTCGAAGGAATCGGCAGCAAAACAGCAGAAAAAATATTCAGCTCACGAAACGACTTCGACGTCGAAAAAGAAATCGCACTGGCCGACAAATTCGGCGCGTGCATTATCGATATTACAGATGCCCGCTACCCGGCCGCGCTGAAAAGAATTTATGACCCGCCGCCGGTGCTTTACGTCAAAGGCGATTTTGTGCCGAGCGATTCGCTTGCGGTCGCGATTGTCGGCTCTCGGCATTGCAGCAATTACGGAACGGAACAGGCTTCGCGGTTCGCACATCTGCTTGCGGCCGCGGGGTTCACTGTCGTTTCCGGTATGGCACGCGGCATTGACTCGGCTGCGCACAGCGGAGCGTTGAGCGCAAAGGGCAGAACTATCGCGGTGCAGGGCTGCGGACTTTCTAATATTTTCCCGCCTGAAAATAAAACGCTATTCGAGAAAATTTGCCAAAGCGGCGCGTGCATTAGTGAACTGCCGATGGGATATGAACCGCTGGCGGAAAATTTTCCGCCTCGCAATAGAATTATCGCAGGGCTTTCGCTTGCGACGATTGTTGTCGAAGCTATGCCGCGCTCGGGTGCGCTTCTGACGGCCAAAGCTGCGCTGGAAAATAATCGCGAAGTTATGGCAATCCCCGGCAGAATCGATTCGCCTTTGTCAAAAGGGCCGCACGGCCTGATTAAGCAGGGCGCGAAATTAGTCGAGTCGGTCGATGATGTGATTGAGACGCTGGAGTTTCTGCAAATTGATTTTCAGCAACATGTCAAAAACACAAGCGCAAAAGCAGTTGAAAAAGTGCAAAAGGAATTGTTCGACACATCGAAATTAAATCTTACAGAAACAGAACGGAAAATTTTGGATTCGTTAGACGGCGAACCGGTTCATATCGAAGAAATAATAAGCAAGACCCAATTCGCAGCCGGCAAAGTCAGCGCGACATTAGTTTCTATGAGATTGAAAGGTTTGGTAAAACAGTTTCCGGGAAACTATTATGCGAAGAGATGATGTTACACAAAAATGAAATTATCTTATTATGCCAAAAGAAAAACCTATACAACCTGAAATTACAAAAAGAAATCATTATGTACCCCAATGGTATCAAAGAAGATTTATTGAAAATGGTACACAATATTGGTGTTTAGATAAAAATTTAACAAATACAGAAAGCAAGCCCTATCATAATTTACCTAAATATTTTTTTCAGCAAAAACATCTCTATACGATTGATTTATTTGGTCAAAAAAGTGATATTGTAGAGAAAAAGTTATTCGGTGATATTGATATTAGAGGTTCCAAATCTATAGATAAAATAGCAATAAAGGAAGGTTGGGAAACAATCGATGGGCATCAAAGTTGGCTAGATTTTATGGATTTTATGAATGCACAAAAACTCCGCACGCCAAAAGGTTTAGATTGGACAAAAAAATATATGGTGGCTTGTGGATATAATCTTGAATCTTTAAATAACAATATTGTACTACATACAATGCAGACAATACGGCATCTTTATTGTTCTATGTGGACGGAAGCGATTTGGGAGATCGTATCTGCAGATGATAGTAAGACAAAGTTTATAATTAGCGATAATCCAGTAACATTTTATAACCACAGCATTAAACCTGATTCAGATAAATGGAGGTATCCTGATGAGCCATCTTTGGAAATGATAGGAACACAAACAATTTATCCTTTATCGTTAAATTATTGCTTAATTCTAACCCATAGGCAATTAGCTCTCAATCATCAGGCTGATCCATTGCAAAACAGAATTAATGCTAGATACTATGATGATGTTAATAACAAAGCTATTTTTAATTTTTTAGATATAATTCATGAACGAAGCTTAATAGAAAATGATATTTGTATAATTAATTATGTCCTAAAACAACAAGCAAAAAGTTATATTGCAGGAGCAAAGAAAGAATGGCTTTATCCTGAAAAATATATAAACAATAGTAATTGGCATGAATTTTATAAAATTTTTTTACCACCCCAAAATAAGGTTCATATATCAACTGGTATTTTTATGGGGCACATAGATGGATCGATTGAAGGGTTTGATCCTTATGGCAAAAGAATAACAGACAGTAAAAAAATTGACGAAATGAAGAATAGTATTAACTTTATCAAAAAATATACAAGGAAAGAAAATTTCAGTGATTATCTTACTAAATTACTTGATCAATATAACACTCCTAACATACAAGAGCAAAATCTACTTTTAGTAGAAGGTATTGTTGATATCTTTAAAATGAAAGATAATAAGTTTGAAGATTTCAAAAATAATTTTAATGCTGAAAATGTAAGAACGTTTTATTTGCTGATTGATGATTTATGGCCAGCCGGAGTAGACACTATTAAGCCAATCTCAAGTGAGCAAGAATTCAGTTTATTCTATTTGGGAGAATTAGATTATCAAATTATTTTTTCAAAACTGCTAAATTTAAGTTTATATTTTGATAAATTTTATATATGTAATCCATTCCCACATCCTTGTTGCACGAAAGAATCATATAATCCTATACTGAATTCTGAACATTATATCGTCAGTACTTATAATTTTATCCTTACTATAATTACATTGTTACCTTGGATTGATACTGGTCAATTACAAATATTACCAAATCCTTTTGCATTAGATTTTAGTTTTCGAGAAATAGCAATGGCCAATGCTAAAAAGAAAAAACAATATAATATACAAGGAGACCAAGAATTTTTTTGCAGACAAATGATGTTACAACTTGAGAATATTTTGTTTATAACTCCTGACGAAATTTTAGAACGAACAATCAAAAATTTAATTCCAAATATACCGCAAAATATTATTTTTGAAATAGCACAAGACACTAGAGAGAAAAAAAAGAAAAATACATTGTTAGTTGGAAAAACAATTGAGAAACTTGGTGAGCAGTATCTATTATATAAAACAAATGAAATGGTAGAAATCATGTTTTACATGGCAAAATTGACAAACGCCATACCTTATACTTATCTAAATTTTCAGAAAAATGAATTAGATAGTTTAAATGATCTGCAAAATAATTCATTACAATTCAAAATTAATACGTTCAACTGCGATGATGGTTATCTTGTCAGGTCGTTTAAGGATGTGGGAATTTTAGAAAAGGTTCGTTTGGTTCTAAGGAAATTTAAAAACGAACCCTTTAATCAGGATACACATAAAGAATTGGAAAAAGCTATTTTTGAATCACAAAGTGATTGGGAAACTATTAACGTTGCTATGCATAAGTACAAAAATGCAAAATATTCTATATCGCAGGAAAACATTGAATTTAATTTAGGAAACTACGATTTACCAATAATTCACCAGCATCTTAAAAAAACTTTTGACAAAAATGAAATATCTTCAGTTCATACTTATCTTTTCAGTGGTACTGCATCAGATAAAACAGAATAAGAGATTCAGAAATAAGAAGCGAACTAAGTATTTTAAATTACTATCACAAATATAATAGTCTTCACTTAATTTAGATGATACTGAATATTCAAACTTAAAATTTACTTTGTTCCATGATAATTTTCATTTTAATCGAAGGCTTTTGCGGTCGCGGATTTGGGATTTCAGAAAATGAGATTACCGCGTGGTTGTGCACCTCGCAAAGACGCGTGGCCGCTGCGGCCACGGCTAAACAAATGAACCCTGCCAAAGTCCCCGCAATGGGGATTGAAATGTTGACAGGGCTTAAACAACGTGGATTACCTCACAAGGGATTTTTAACCGCCTGCGCGGAAATGACACATCGCCGTACCGGCGATGGCTAAACACGGATATATCTTCTAAAATTTTTCATAAATTTGAATTCCAATTGGGCGTTTGCATATCTTTCGGTTTTGTATTTTCGCAAATCTTCGTTCAATAAAATACTCCTGAACGGTTCATTTTTAAAGCAGGGGAAATTCAGCGGGGCGTATTCCTCATCGCCGGCCTGCAAAACAAATTTGTCACGAGCCAAAGCAACCAATGCTCTATTGGCAGGATTGTCAGGCAATTGAAAGCAAATTTCCTTTCGGCCTTTAGGTAAAAATTTTCCGGCACAAAAAAGGTTTTTGCCCTGATGTCTGATAAAGACGCCGAAAAAGCCAGTGCCGTTGTCGCATTTTCTGTTGAGATTGTTTTGTCTCTTTGTAACAAATCTCAAATTACATCTGCGATTGTCTAAAGGGTTGCGGTTTATGTGGTCAACAATCTGGCCTTTTTTTGCGTTCATCACAAATCGCGCAAGCGGAATATGACGCGCAGGTTTTTTACTGCAAATGACGACCGGCCAGCCATCAGCGGCAATACGCACGGATGCAATATCACTATTGTATTTTTTGTTTGGCGGGTCGCGGCGAATGTTGAATATTTGGCGGTAAATATCCGGGTCGATTTTGATAATGTGATTCTGCATCTTGAGCAGAACATAATCGATTTTTTTGCGTGGAATGGGCATAGAGATTGAAGAATTAAAATTGAAGATTTAAAGAAATGGTTAACTTGCCCCCTCTAATTTTACCTTCCCTTGCGCAGGGTCGTCACTTCGTTTTGACGAGGCAGTAAAATTCTTAAAATTCGGGGGTTTTCAACGTGATTTTGAATGTTTAGCGTCCCCTCTGTTTTTTCTGTTCGAGGTGGAAAAAACCTTAAGAATCGGGGATTACAAGATTAAAAAATACAAATTTCTTAATCTTGTAATATTATACCATATTTTTTTAAAAAATCAAGAAAAGAATTAAATTTTAACGTCCAACATCGAACATTGAACGTTCAACATTGAATTAATTTTTTTCCAATCGAGTTTTTTGCTTAAGCCGAATGCTTTTGCGGTTGCGGATTTTATTCCATATTCGAGTGCGCGTTTTGCGCAATCAATTCTTGGGCAAAAACAACTTATAAAACCTGCAAGTAAATAATCGCCGCAGGCGACGGTGTTACATACATCATATTTTTTGCCAACATATTTGGCGGAGAGAATATATTCATTGGAAATTAACATTGCGCCTTTATCGCCGCGAGAAACGAGGATGAATTTTACTTTCGGCAATATTTTTTTTGCAGCGGCGATAATATTTTCTTCTTCTTTTTGGTTCGACAAGCTCACCACAGGTCTGCCGATGAGTTCACTCAATTCCTCTACGTTGGGCTTAATTAAAAACAAGCCGCCTTTTGCGACAATCTTCTTCATCGCATCGCCGGATGAATCGACGACAACGTTCGCACCTTTCTTTTTTGCCAGTTCAACCAATTCAATTGCATCGTTCGGCATTGCGCCTGCGAAAATACAAAAACTATGCTTAACGATAATTTTCTGCAAATCACGTTTGAGCATTTTCATTGATTTTGCATTTGCCAATGTGCTTTTGCTGCGCAAGTGAAGCTGACGTTTATTTTTTGTGTCAACGATTGTAATGTTTTCGCGGGTTCGGCCGGGGGCCCCTGTAAATTTTATGTTTATATTTTTGAGTTTTTTTAAAGCCTCCTGCATTTGGACGAAATCATCATCGCCCCATAATCCGGCGGCGATTGACTGCTCTCCGAGCCACGCGAGAGCTTTATTAATGTTCAATGCTTTGCCGGCGGGGGAAAGTTTCTGTTCGGAGACGATTTTGTGTTCGTTCCAGTTTATGCCGGCGATTTCGATAGTCTTGTCCCACGCAGGGCTAAGACCAAGAGTAATAATCTTTTTTATTTTCACCACAGAGACACCGAGAAAATAGAGATAAAGAATTATACGCGGATGGTTTTAGAATGGGAAGTTTTAATTTTGCCGTCATCGGCGATTTTGTGGGTTGCGATTTTGATTTTCTGTGTTGTTTCTTCTACTTCGGCTTCGAGTTTTGTAGCGGTACTGCCCATTGCGCGAAGTTTATTATATCTTGCATCGAGAAGCGAATCGACGTCCATCCTCTTAAGCTCTCGCAATGTCTTTATAATGTACTGCTCGACATTATAAACCGCGTCGTGGGTGTTTCTGTGCGCGCCGCCGAGCGGTTCGGCAATAATTGAATCCGCAATACCCAGCCGCTGGAGTTCTCTGCTTGTGAGTTTGAGCGCCTCGGCCGCTTCCTGTGCTTTTGTGCCGTCACGCCAGAGAATCGCAGCGCAGCCTTCCGGCGAAATAACGGAATAATATGCGTATTCGAGGATTGCCATTCTATCGCCGACGCAGATACCCAGCGCGCCGCCGGAGCCGCCTTCGCCGATAACGACGCAGATAATCGGAACACGCAGGCGGGACATTTCCATCAGGTTGACTGCGATGGCTTGTGCCTGGCCGCGTTCTTCTGCGCCAATGCCGGGATATGCACCGGGTGTGTCGATGAATGTAACGACGGGAATATTATATTTTTCCGCGAATTTCATTTTCGCAAGCGCTTTGCGATAGCCTTCCGGGTTCGGACAGCCGAAATTGCATTTGATTTTCTCTTTTACATCACGGCCTTTATTTTGGCCAATGACCATAACATTTTCTCTGCCGATGCGTCCCAAGCCGCAGACCATCGCGGGGTCATCGCCGAAACATCTGTCGCCGTGGAGCTGGCGGAAATCCTTGACCATCAAATTAAGATAGTCGCCAAGCAGCGGTCTTTTTGGATGGCGGGCGACCTGCACCGTCTGCCATGCGGAAAGATTCGAATATATATTTTTGAACTCGGTAACCTGCTGCTGCTGAAGTTTACGAATCTCGGCTGAATAGTCTATGCCCTTGACGGACGCGAGCCTTGTAAGCTCGGCCATCTGGCTGTCTATGTCAGCTATCGTATTTTCAAACGCTAAATAATCGCCGTTTTTCTTATTTTTTGAGTTTGCCATAAGTATAAAGATTAAGCATTTATTGAATTGAAGTTTAGCATAATAGCAATTTTGGGCTTAAAATGAAAGAAAAAATTTGACAGATATCACTTTTGAGGGTACTTTCTACGCACCTGGCAAGGATGGTTAATTAATCATAAACTTATGAATATAAAAGATTTACGACAAGTTACGGTAATAGGACTCGGGCTTTTGGGTTCCTCGATAACGCTGGCTGTAAAGGGCGGAAATTTTGGGATTAAAGCCGCCGGTTTCAGTCATAGGGAATCCACACGAAAAAGGGCCAGAAAACTCGAAGTAGCGGATATTGTATATAGCGATATCCTTGAAAGTGTTGCTGACGCCGATGTCGTAATTCTCGCCACGCCGATTTGTACCTTTGAGGAAATCTTCAAAACCATTAGGCCTGCTTTGAAAAAGGGCTGCATAGTTACTGATGTCGGGTCGACAAAAGTTTTGCCGCACAAATGGGCGAAGAAAACTTTGCCTGCTTGTGTAAATTATGTAGGTTCACATCCGATAGCAGGTTCCGAGCAGCGTGGTGTTGAGTTTGGACGCGATGACCTGTTTTACGGCGCGGCGTGCATTTTGACGGAAGACGCATCGACGGATAAATCTGCGGCCGCGGTATTGAAAAAATTCTGGTCGCTTCTGGGCTGTCGGGTTTATACAATGGCCGCGGCCAAACACGATAAGATTTTGAGTAATGTAAGTCATCTGCCGCACGCGACGGCGGCTGCTTTGCTGAACGCTTCGGATTCTGAGCAGCTCAAACATTGCGGCAAAGGTTTTATCGATACATCCAGAGTTGCATCCGGGCCGGCGAATGTCTGGTCGGATATTTTTATTACCAACGCGGAAAATATTGAAAAAGGTATCGAAAAATTAATTAAAGAACTTGTGAAAATAAAAAAAGCGGTTAAACATAAGAAAAAAATTGAAAAACTGCTCGAACAAGCCCGGCAAAAACGGGCTAAACTTATAGAATACAAAGTTTCAAAGAAAGAGATATTGTAGCTTACCGCGTGGGCTGAAGCCCACCCTACATATTTAAAACAGGATTTAGCATAAATGGCACAATTTCGTTTTGAAGTTTTTAACAAGGCTGACAGTGTAGACCTCGGCGGCAGAAATGTTTTTGCGGATGTTAAAGAACTCGGCATCGATACGGTACTCGATGTTCTGTCGGCAAGAGTGTTTTTAATCGAAGGCGATTTCGAGGAAGCGTTCGCAAAACGCATCGGCGGCGAATTACTCGCAGACCCTGTTTGCGAAGAATTTTATATCGGAAAATCCGTTCCGCCGGCAGGTCTTGCCAAAGCCACCATCGTTGAAATACATCTCAAGAGCGGCGTTACAGACCCGGTTGCCGAGTCTGTGATGACGGCTATCGATGATATGGGACAAAAATGTCAGCATGTTCGCACGGCGAGAAAATATGTTCTGCTGGGAGAAATAACTGACAAGCAGCTCAAGAAAATTGTTCGCAGGCTCTCGAATGACTGTATCGAAGTTGTTGTTATAGGTTCTGACGCCGAGCCGCCAAGCCCGCATCTTGCGTCATATCAGTTTAATCTTAAAACTCTCGAATTGTTGAGTCTCGATGAGCAGCAGCTTGTTGAGTTGAGCAAGAAAATGGATTTGTTCCTCAACGCAGTTGAAATGCAAACCATTCAGGATTATTTCAAATCGGTCGGCAGAAATCCAACTGATATTGAACTTGAAGCGATTGCTCAAACGTGGAGCGAGCATTGCGTTCACAAGACACTCAAGAGCAGTGTTGATTTTGAATTTGACGGCAAGCAAACTCATTTTGATAATCTTATTAAAGAGACGGTTTTTGGCGCAACGCAAAAACTTAATAAAGACTGGTGCATCAGCGTTTTCAAAGATAACGCAGGTGTGATTGAATTCGACGAGAAAGACGCGATTTGCTTCAAAGTTGAAACACACAATCACCCGTCAGCACTCGACCCTTATGGCGGGGCGGCGACTGGTATCGGCGGCGTTATTCGAGATCCGATGGGAACCGGTCTTGGCTCAAAGCCGATTGCAAATACTGATATTTTCTGTTTCGCAGAGCCGGACAAGAGTTTCGATGAGATTCCGCGCGGCGTTCTGCATCCAAAACGAATCGCAAAAGGCGTTGTCGCAGGCGTTCGCGATTATGGCAACAGAATGGGAATACCGACTGTCAACGGCGCGATATTTTTCGACGACCGTTATCTCGGCAATCCTTTGGTGTTCTGCGGCAATGTCGGAATTATGCCGAGGGATAAATGCTTTGGCAAAACGTCGACCGGCGAATTTATTGTGGTTGTCGGCGGCAAGACAGGAAGAGACGGCATTCACGGCGCGACGTTCTCCAGCGGCGCGATGACGCACGAACACGAAACGGTATTTTCACACGCTGTTCAAATCGGAAACGCAATTACCGAAAAGAAAACGCTCGACACATTATTGCAGGCACGCGAACTCGGCTTGTACACCGCGATTACAGATTGCGGAGCGGGCGGATTGAGCAGTGCGGTCGGCGAAATGGGCGCGGAACTCGGCGCTGATGTTGAACTTTCAAAAGTACCGTTGAAATACGCGGGGCTTTCTTATACTGAAATATGGATCAGCGAAGCACAGGAACGAATGGTTATCTCGGTAAAGCCGGAGAACCTTGAAAAGATTAGCGCAATATTCGCAGGTGAAAACGTTGAGGCTACAATCATCGGCACATTCACCGACAACAAAAAACTGACGCTGAAATATAATGGCACGCAGGTCGGGCAAATCGATATGGATTTTCTGCACGATGGTCTGCCGAAATATTCACGCAAGGCGAAATGGATGACAAAGGTATTTTCAGAGCCGGCGATTGCGGCGAAAGAAAACTACAATAACGACCTTGTGAAAATTCTTTCCACATATAATGTGGCGAGCAAGGAATGGGTCATTCGTCAATACGACCACGAAGTGCAGGGCGGTTCGGTTGTTAAGCCGCTGGGCGGAATTACTAATGATGGGCCGAATGACGCGGCGGTTGTTCAGCCGAAGTTCGACAGCGACAAGGGCATCGCAATCGGATGCGGTATGAATCCTTTATACGGCGATATCGACCCGTACTGGATGGCGATGGCTGGAATTGATGAGGCGATTCGAAACGTTGTTTGCGTCGGCGCTCGGCCGGACAGAATCGCGATACTCGATAATTTCTGCTGGGCAGACTGTAAGAAAGAAGAAACGCTGGGGTCGCTTGTTCGCGCGGCACAGGCCTGTTACGATGGCGCGGTCGCGTTCGGCACGCCTTTCATTTCCGGCAAAGATTCGCTGAATAATAATTTCATCTGCGATGACGGAACTGAAATTGCAATCCCTGCGACGCTGCTTATCAGCGCGATGGGAATTGTTGACGATGTGAAAAAATGCGTAACGGCAGATTTGAAGGCCGCGGGCAATATGATTTTTGTTGTCGGTCTTACACGCAACGAACTTGGCGGCTCACATTATTACAAAACTAAAAAGCAAGTCGGAGCGAATGTTCCGAAAGTCGATTTACGAACGGCGAAATTAACCGCTGAAAAAATTTACAAGGCGATTGACGCAGGACTCGTCGCGAGCTGCCATGATTGCAGCGAAGGCGGCCTTGCGGTTGCGCTTGCGGAAATGGCGTTCTCCGGCGGATTAGGCGTTATGGCTGATTTGAAAGGCCTGCCGAAGACGGATGATTGTGCGAATCTTGCGGCGCAGCTTTTCAGCGAATCGTGTTCGAGATATGTTGTCGAAGTTACGCCGGGAAAATTCAACGATTTCGCGAAGATGATGCTCGGCGTTCCGTTCGGACAAATCGGCAGAGTAATCGAAGTTAAACATTTAATTATTAAAGACAGTACCGGCAAAAATATTATTGATGCGGAGATTGATAGTTTGAAAGATGCCTGGCTGAAACCTTTGAAATGGTAATGAATATATGACTGATGTTAGAGCGATAGTTTTACGAGCGGCAGGAATTAATTGTGATGTTGAGACGCAGCACGCGCTGGAACTTTCAGGCGCGACGGCTGAACGAATTCACGTAAACAGAATTATCGAGAGTCCGGAACTTCTTGAGCAATTCCAGATTATGGTGATTCCGGGCGGATTCAGCTACGGCGATGATGTCGCGGCGGGCAAGATTCTTGCCAATCAGATTGTTCACCATCTTTCCGACAGGCTCAACAGTTTTATCGAAGCGGGCAAACTTGTGCTCGGCATCTGCAACGGTTTTCAGGTTCTTGTAAAGACCGGCATTCTCGGCAAAGTTGACGCAGACGCAAGACAGCAGATAACGATTGCGAATAATGATTGCGGCAAATTCGAGGACAGATGGGTTTATCTTGAGCCATCGAGCAAGAAATGTATTTTCATAGAGCAGGGCAGGAGAATTTATCTGCCGATAGCGCACGGCGAAGGCAAAGTTCTTTTCGAAAGCAACAATGTGTTCGAGAAAGTCAAAGCTGATGACAGAATTGCGTTCAGGTATGTAGATGAGAACGGGAATTTCGGAGATTTTCCAATTAATCCGAACGGCTCGACTGATGCGATTGCTGCGCTTTGCGATTCAACCGGCAGAGTGATGGGTCTTATGCCGCATCCGGAAAGATTCGTGCGAAACACACAGCATCCACACTGGACGAGACTTGCTGATAAAACACGCGCTGACGGCAGGACGATTTTTGATAATGCTGTTAAATATGTGAAACAAAACTTGTAAGTGAATAGTGAAAAACGAAAAGTGAAAAGTGTGGAATTTTCTTTTTTAAATGAAAACGTCGATACTTAAAGAGAAGTCTTATAAATATGCAATCAGAATTGTCAAATTGTCTCAATATCTGCAATCCGAGAAAAAAGATTTTATATTAAGCAAGCAAATCCTGCGAAGCGGTACTTCAATAGGCGCATTAGTTAGAGAGGCAGAGTTCCGGCAAAGTAAAGCTGATTTTACGAATAAAATGAGTATAGCTTTAAAAGAAGCAAATGAAACGGATTATTGGCTGTTATTGTTGCATGATACAAAATACATCAACACAAAATTATTTGACAGTTTAGAACAAGATTGCAAAGAAATCATAGCATGTTAGTTTCCACAGTCAAAACAAGCAAAAAATAATATCACTTTTCACTGTTCACTTTATCTGATGATTCCCATTCTTTCGGCTCCATCCTCTTGTAAAGTTTTGTTCTATAAATCTTCCATAAGTCAATTAAGGTGTCTGACACCTTTTAAATGCTTTTCAAATAAAGACTTACATTGGCATATTTTATAAAAATGTTCCTGACACCTTTTATGCTTGAAATGCTTAAAATTTATGGTATTATAAATTTTATGGGAAGAGCTTTAAGAATATTGCCGGGAGGTTACGCATACCATATTTTTAATAGGGCTAATGCGCGTGTGCCAATCTTTACCAATGAACAGGATTATCTACTGTTTGAGAATACATTATTCCAAGCCTGTATCAAATTTGATATGCGATTGTGTACATATTGCATAATGCCGAATCATTGGCATCTTGTGTTGTGGCCGCAAAAGGATAATGAAATTTCGTCTTTTATGCGTTGGCTTACATTATCGCATACACAACGGTGGCATTCGACTCATAAAACAACAGGTTCCGGTCATCTTTATCAAGGACGTTTTAAATCATTTCCCGTTCAGGAAGATTCACATTTTCTTACGCTTTGTAGATACGTCGAACGCAATCCTTTAAATGCTGCCATGGTCGAAAAGGCGGAACAGTGGAGATGGTCTGCGATGTGGCACAGAATGAATAAAATCAAACATAATAATATTCCACTTTCACAATGGCCGGTCGAAATGCCTAATGATTGGCAAATGTTAGTTAATCAAGTTTTACATGAAAAAGAAATTGCAGAGATCCGAAGATCAATCGAAAAGAACAGGCCGTTTGGCGAAGTTGAATGGATGATGAAAACATCGTCTTCACTTGGTTTGAACTCTACTTTAAAGGGACGCGGAAGACCTCTGAAAACAAAAGGCAACCTCTAAAAATTCATTTCTGCTGCGACTGCCAGCAATTTCCACCGCCATTGTTATTAAGCCAAAATACCTCAATAAGTTTCCTATGTAATAGTATTATATAACATTAAAAGGTGTCTGACACCTTTTAATACCTTTATTTATAAAGGTTTATAGTGGTGTTTATAATAAAATTGTACCTGACACCTTTTTGGATAGATTGACAAAACCTTTTATAGTGAATAGTGAATGCCGAAGGCATTCCTTTGGGAAAACAATTGCTTCCTGTATTATTACTTAAGGTTTCTTTGCCAATAAATTATATCATCACTATCGTCCTTGCTGTCTTTACCGACAGCATACAAAGTGGCTTGCTTCCCGTCATTGCTATAAATTATTTTGCCATCGGAATCCGGGTTGTTCGGCAGTTGAGTTGTAAAACCGGCCTGACTAAGTTTTGAAATATCTTCCGGATAACAGCCTT
The DNA here is from genome assembly GCA_021371795.1 of Planctomycetaceae bacterium. Lineage (NCBI taxonomy): Bacteria > Pseudomonadati > Planctomycetota > Planctomycetia > Planctomycetales > Planctomycetaceae > Planctomycetaceae bacterium. The sequence goes on from JAJFVK010000002.1 coordinate 51,379, forward strand.
TGATTAATTTGTATTCCTCAAGGTCAAGCATGAAATAACCTGCCGAAAGTGTTGTATTTGCATTTTGAAAAACTTTGTAAACTGCAGCAGTTACTTTATCAGTGCTATTATTATTAAAAATTTTTTCCCTGTGTATTATAAATGAATTAAAAATCGAAAATTCACTTTTGTTTTCTGTGCGTGTTCTGGTTTGCTCAAACACAGTTTGATAATGCTTTTGGGCGTATTTTTCGAGACCTGAAATTGAACCAATCTCTCTAAAGTCCGGATTAAGTGGTGTTACCATTGGCATATTAGAGCCAAATGCCTCAACATAACTCGCACATGTCATAAATATTTCACCAGTAGGGTTTGGTGGCGGCAGTTCGGCAGGAAAGAATTCTTTAAGCAGTTGTCTGGCTTTTTGCAACTCCTGGCTTGTATAATTATCATGCTTTGCAAGCAGCCTGATGTTAAGTTTGATAGTGAAATATCCTAAAAGCTGCTCCTTGAAAGTTTTTCCATGAATAAAATGTCTGGAAGTCTTCAGTTGGGTTTGAAGTAAATTGAGCCAGTTCACGTCAAATACTCCTGCAATCTGGCCTGCTGTTATATTTCTACAAAAATTTATAAGCGGATAAACTATTTCACCTGGAGTAATTTTCGGGTCGTTCTGGTCTGTAATTTCAAGAAAAGATATGTTTTTATAGGTCGCATTGCAATAGCTAATGGATGATGCTTTTTTAAAGTTCTCCCATGCAGAGGTGTTTTCGTAAAACCATTTTTGTAAATTTTCTCTCTGGGTATCATTAAAATCGAATTGGTTGTATTTGAAATTTTCTATTATGCTGTTTTGAAAATTATCTTCCAGCTTTGTACAGGTTACAGCGGCTTCAATATAATAAGGCTAAGCATTTTCAGATTGATTAGGCTCAGCACCCATAGAATTAAACGCGGCGGTGTAGTCTTTTCTGAAAAAATCATAATCTATGCAACAGTAAGAAGTATAAAATAGGGGCAAACTAAATACCATTAAATAGGCAGTGAATGGAAATACAATCTTTGTGCCTCTTGCACTTCTTATTTCTAAATAACAGACAAATGAAAGTATTAAAGGGGAAACAATTCCGACTACGATGATGAGAAAAATGTTTATGTTTTTGCTAATTACTGCAATTAATAATGGTAATATACAGCCTATATATCCTATCAGGGCAGCAATGCCGGCAATGATATGCAACTTTACTGCATGGTGTCGAAGTTCGCGAATTTGGTCTTTATCGTTAATATTTTCAGGTTTATTGTAAGTGTCTTTTAATAAAATAAATGCCTTTAATTTAGTAATCCAAAATATCACTAAACATATTATTAGCAAAATGCCTAACATAAACGCTCCTCTGATTTATTTATCTGATTCCCATTCTTTCGGCTTCGTCTTCGAGGCCGTATTTTTTCATCTTCTTATAAAGCGTTGTTCTGTTAATCTTCAGCGCAAGAGCAGTTAATTGTCTGTTCCAGTTATTTGCCTCAAGCGCGGCTCGCAAAATTTTTCGCTCCGGCTCGGCAATCGCCGACTTCAAACTCGTACTGTCAAAATCATCCGCAGAGTTCAACGGTGCATAAGCCGTAACATTGAAAGGTAAATCATCGAACGTGATATAATCCGTCTTACTCAAAAGCACCGCACGCTCTATCACATTCTCCAGTTCGCGAACGTTGCCAGGCCAGTCATATCTCTGCAATACACTCATCGCTTCATTATCAATGCCTAACTTCATACGGTTGTGCGCAATGCAGAAATTCTTCATAAACTGCTGCGCGAGCAGCGGAATATCGGCGGGACGTTCGTTAAGCGACGGCAGATTAATCGTTATCACATTCAAGCGATAATACAAATCTTCCCTGAATCGACCTGCACGGACTTCATTCATCATATTCTGGTTCGAGGCGACAATCACTCTGGTATCCACGGTAGTCGTTTTGTTGCTGCCGACAGGTTCAAATTGTCTGTCCTGAATCACGCGCAGAAATTTTACCTGCAGCGCAGCGGATGCTGTTGAAATTTCATCGAGGAAAATAGTCCCGCCGTCGGCGGCGAGGAATTTGCCCTGCTTGTCGCTGATTGCGCCGGTGAATGAGCCTTTGACGTGGCCGAATAATTCACTTTCGAGCAGCGTTTCCGGCAGCGCACCGCAGTTCACTTCGACAAACGGCTTGTCTCTTCTGTCTGAACGGTAATGAATTGCTCTTGCGAGCATTGTTTTACCTGTTCCGCTTGAGCCGGTCATAAGAATCGTTGACCTGCTGTCGGCGACCGCTTCAATAAGGTCGAAGATTTTCGCCATTTTGTAGTCCTGGCTGACAATATTTTCCAGACTATATTTATGTACAAGCTGGCTCTTTAGATTCGCGTTTTCACTAATAAGTGACTGCTGCTTGAGCGATCTTTCGATTGTCAGCCGCAGTTCGTCATCGACAACCGGTTTTGTCAGATAATCGTAAGCTCCCTGCTTGATTGCCTCTACTGCGCTTTCAATTGTGCCGTAACCTGTAATAATGATGACAACTGTTTGCGGATAGTTTTGTCTTATCAGATTGAGCAGCTCGAAGCCGTTGCCGTCCGGCAGGTTCACGTCAGTGATGACCAGATGGAAACGCTGTCTTTGCAGTCGGCTCAATGCCTGTCTGTAAGAGTCTGCGCCGACAACGCCGTAGCCTTCGAGTTTCAAAAACTCGCAAAGCGAATCAAGAATGATTTTGTCATCATCTACAACTAAAATGTTTACAGGAACCATAAATACCTTCCAAATATCATATATCAAATATCAAAATGCAAAAATCAAAATTCTTGAACCGGCCGTTGGCCGAGCTATTTAATTTTGAATTTTACAATGTCATCCCCACCTTCGTGAGGACAAGCTTTTATATTTGATTTTGTGCCTTTACAAACTATCTTATTCGCGCTATCGTACTATTTATTAACTGGTAGATACACTGTAAAGATACTTCCTGAATCCGAAGCGTTTTGGGCGGTGATTTTCCCGCCGTGCTTTTCGATAATGTCTCTGCAAATCGCAAGGCCCAAGCCCGTTCCCTTGCGGCCTGTTTTTGTGGAAAAGAACGGCTCGAAAATCGCTTCGCATACCGCAGGGTCGATTCCCTTGCCTGTGTCGCGGAATTTTATCGCCGCGATGTTATCGTCTGAAACATCGCATGTAATAATAATTTTTCCGCCGTCGTGCATCGCTTCAATCGCGTTCTTAATCAGATTGCAGAATACCTGGAACAAATTGCCGCATTTTGCCTTTGGAAGCGGAGTTGTGTATTGTCGTTGAATTTCGACAGATGCGGTGTTTGCCATAGGCTCATTGTACTTAATTGCCTCTTCGATGATTTTATCTATAGTTGTGTCTTCGAGAGATGAGTGTCTGTTTCTGGAGAATTCCAGAAGTTCGGTGATAATGCCAATCATTCTTTTCAGGCCGTCGCCGGCATTGTCGAGATATTCGACTGGTTTGGTAAGGCCGTGTTCATTAACGATTCGCTTGGCAAGGTTGATATACCTTAATACGCCATCCATCGGGTTGTTCAATTCGTGTGCGACTTTGCTGGCGAGTTTGCCAAGCGCGGCAAGGCGTTCGGTTTGGGCGTACTGCTTTTGAAGCGTGGCTTTTTCGGTAACGTTTTCAAGCAGGATAATGCCGCCTGTAATAACGCCGTCATCCTTCATCGCGGAGCAGATTATTTGCAAAAGAGCGGATTTGTCTTCGTAAAGATAGCTTACATTGTCGAATCGGCGGGATTTGCCTGTGTTTAAGACTCCGGTGAGTATTGCATGCCAATTGCCCCAGATGTTTTCATTTGTGCCGGCGGCCAGAGTGGCGTCAGCTTTCATCTGGATATTAATGCAGTCATACGCGCATCGGTTTGCGTTTTGGATTTTTAAGGTTTTGTCAAAAACGACAACGCCAATCGGCAGCGATTGCAAAACCAAAGAATCGCCGTTAATCTTAACATCTTTAACAAAAATATCTTGTGCTACATCTTCGAGCATAGTTGATGTGTATTATAGAACCATCTGGCGAGATTTGTCAACCAGTATGTTGCAAAAAAACAACAAAACTTAAGTTTTTAAGGTATAAAGTATAAAGTTGATAATTTTTTAACGCATTAAACAACGGTTTTGTTGACCTTTGTAAACAGGGTTTCCCAATTTTACAACTTCCCTGGTTTAATCAGGATATTAGTGAGGTTGTAACTTTATATTTTACAATAGGTTATGTTGTTGTAATGTGGATGGACTCTAAATATGAAAAAGTGGTACATTATTTGCGAGTCCGATAACGGTAACGTTAGGGATAGTGTGTTTATCTTTTTTTCATAGCATGGAGGTAAAGGAAAGGAAAAACTAATGGGAGGAGTATTGGAAGAAAGACGGAAATATAGGCGTTTGGATATACGAACGGATGTTCTGTGTAAAAAAATCGATTCCGGGTGCGGCCACAGTTTTAAGGCGAATAGTATAAACATCAGCACAGAGGGACTGCTCGCGGAAATAGCGAATCATCATTTAATGGAAATAAATGATGGTGAACTTTTCGGTTTGGAAATGGATGTTCCCGTCGAAGACAATACGGATTTGTTAGGCGGAAAGTTGTGGGCATACGGCAAAGTCGTTCGCATTGTTGAACAGCAACCTCAAACCAGCAAGAAACGAATCGCTTTTCAGTTTTGTACCCGCCCAATGTTTGAAATATAGAATCAGGCGTTTCCTGAAAATTTAAATTTTATATTTTAAATTTACATTTCTGATATTACTATCAAGCCTTATGAAAATACTGAAATACATACCGATTCTGATATTCATGTTGATTTTGGCCGGCTGCAACGAGCAAAAGAAAGTGGATCACTGGCAAAATGTCAGCATAAACGATTTGATGCCGAAAGGCGGACCGGCACGTACTAAAGACACTATCATCGGTTTATCTGTTTTTGTCTTTGAGGCAGACAGCGGCAGGTATTTAGCTGTTCAGTCTGCTATGGCGGGCACAAGTGAATTGCAGGTTGATGCTTCCGGCAATATAAATCTGGCGGAAAATGGAATGATATGCGGAAACGGGGACCTGCAGAACTGGCCTGGAATAGCCAAAAGTCTGGCAGACGCCAATGCTGTGATTGTCAAGCGTGTAACTTTGTTTATGACTGAAAACGTTAGTGAGCAGATTGAACTGGCCGGCTTTCCGCAAGGCGCATCTGTATGTTATCAGACAGATAACAAAACAACGGCGGCGGTCGGATTGCCGGAAGGAAGCGTTTTACTCGATATAAACGCTAAATCCCTCATAGGCCTTAAACAGGTCTGTCAGCTTGAAATCAAACCGATTTATAAGACCATAAGGAAAAAAGTCGAGGAAAAGCGAATACCCGCCTGGGAATACTTGTTTGATTCTATCGGCTGCAAGTCGCCTGTTCGGCCGGGTCAATTCATTTTTCTGTCACCGCAAATTGACGACATCAAGACATCTGAACAGAAAGCTATTGCGAACGTTGGAAGGTTGATTTTCACAGATAAACAGAAAGAAAACAGAGTAAAATTCTGTTTAATCGTTTGTGGTCTTATAAAGGATTGATTTTTCCGCATCCGTCACCCGCAGGCATTCAAGTGAGGAATTAACAGAATAACCGTTAGTAATTTCATCGCATTTTCACACTCTGCGAAGCAGTTTTTCAACACAGCATCAAGAAGACAAAAAAGCAAAGCAGTTGTTATATTTCCTGATTTGGCCTGTTGTGCAAAAGTGGATAAAAAATATTTATCACTTTTTTTTGTTTTATTACGAATTTTCTTAAAATTTTTCCACTCTTTTGACGATAGCACTTATATATTGGTATGTTGCCAATAACCTCTGTGAAGCCTAATACTTAGCGGAGGGCGGAAGGTCCGAATAACTTCAATGGATGAAACGAATGACAGGTCAGCCAAGACAAGCTAAAATTTTGATTTGCCTGGTAGTCTCTATGACAGCCGGCGCAGCAGTGCTTATGGCACTGGATAATCAGTCGATATCAGCAGGCGCGTTCAGCCTTGCAAGCTATTCGTCTCTTGGCTCGATAGAATCTGTAACAATCACCCGTCAGGCAACAACCGCTGACAGGTGGAACATGATTGAAGTTTACTTCAGCAACACCAAAGGCGGCGACCTTGCACAAATCGCATCGCTTACCGGCCTGACAAGTGCAGACGATTTAAATTTCCATTTTCTCGTATGCAACAGCCTGGGCGACATTGACGGCCGGATTCAGCCGACTGAAAAGTGGCTCAATCAATGGTCGGCACTGCCGGCGGCAGGCTGGTACGGCACCAGCAAGACGATTCGCGTCTGCGTAGTCGGCGAAAAGACCGATGGCGCATCAGATTACCAGACAGGCAGAACTGAAGAACTGGTTGAAAATCTCGCCAGAAGCTTCAACGTCCCGGCTGCGAATATTCAATATCCTGCCGGCTGGAAACTGTAAGTAGTGCACAGTGAAGACTTAATACGTCCCCGTTCGGGGATCTCCGCTTTGCTCCGATGAATAGTTCAACTTTTCCCCAGTAAATATATCCCCCAAAGTAAATCTGTTTATTCTGCGAAAGTGTTTTTTTAACTTTTCGCTCTTCACTTTTAGTTTTCCACTTAATAAATTGCCTATTTTATCTTAACACTACAAAAAAGATATTTCTGCTTGACTTTCCACTTAATACACATATAATTATTCAACTTTTGGATTTCACACCGCCGGAGAAACCGCAGAGGAAATGTTGCCTCTTGGTTTGTTGGTATGTAGTTTTGGTTTGAATAAATCACAATGATTTTTCAGGAGAAGAGTATGAAGAAGATTATTTCAATTATCGCAGCAGCAATAATATTTTCGTCATCAACTTATGCAGCAAATTATTCCGGCGGCAGCGGGACAGAATCAGACCCATATCTAATCGCAACGGCGGTGGATATGAATACTATCGGTTTGGATGCTAATGACTGGAACAAATGTTTTAAACTCGTCGCTGATATAAATATGGCCGAATATACCGGTACAAAATATATGATTATTGGTACTGATTATTATACTCCATTCACTGGTACTTTTGATGGTAATGGACATGTCATCCGCAATCTAACATATATTACAACCATTGCAGTTGATTATATCGGCTTATTTGGCTTTGCCTCTAATGCCACAATCAAAAATTTAGGTCTCGAAAATGTCAATATAGATGCAAATGATGCGTATGTTGGTGGTTTGATCGGCTATCAATATGGTGGCACAATAACAAATTGTTACAGCACTGGCGTTATTGCTGCCTCCTCTGCTGGGGGATTAGTAGGGTGTCAGGGAGGAGGTACCATAACAAATTGTTATAGCACTGTTAAGGTTACTTCTTCTGCTATTGATTATGCTTATGCAGGTGGTCTGGTAGCATATCAAACCAGTAACACTCAGACCAGTGAAAGTATCATAACAAACAGCTATAGCACAGGCTCGGTTTCCGCTTCTTCCGGTTGTTATGCTGATGCAGGGGGAATAGTAGGGGAACAAGCTGCTGGTAGTATAACCAATTGCTATAGCATCGGACCGGTTGTTTCTTCATCGTCCTCTTCGTCATTTGCCTCGTATGCTGGAGGGGTGGCTGGGTATCAGTGGAGCGGTGTTATAACGAATTCTTATAGTGAGGGAGATGTTACTTCTACTGCACTCAATTCTTTTGCCTATGCAGGTGGATTGTTGGGTATGCAGTACGATCAATCTATTGCAGAAATTAATAAATGTTATTCGACTGGTACTATTTTCACAAATGGAGAAATTACATATAAAGGTGGTTTTCTTGGCTACTATGGTGGCAGTGGAATAATTACTGCCTGCTTTTGGGATGTAAATTCAAGCGGCATAAGTAATGGCCTTGGCTATGGTTCTTCCAGCGGCGCTGTTGGTAAAACAACTGTTGATATGCAAACACAATCGACATTTACCGGCTGGGATTTTAATACGCCGGTGTGGATGATTTGCGGACAGGATTATCCAAAGCTGATTTGGAATACGTCAACGGATATAGATGACGACAAGGATGTCGATTTTTCTGATTTTGCGATTTTGGCTGAACTTTGGCAGGCAGATGATTGCGGTTTCTGCAATGGCGCAGACCTGACCGGCGACCGCAAGGTAAATATGTACGATTTGAATATCTTTGTCGCCAACTGGCTGAAAGAAGAGCCTATCGCCGAGCACGTTAGTAATATTTGTATCAAATATAGTTATGATTATGAATCGCTGGACAGTTCGACAGATACCAATTATGATTTTGAATTTGTCATAGATACGGATGACACAGTTGAAAGAATAGAGTTTTTGACACCGGCGGGTAATACTTATGAAATAACCGCCACGCCGAATGAATGGGCAGATGAAACCGGTTGGTTTGATGTCGGTGGAGAACTCAACGATGATGGCGGATGGGAATGGTGGTATGAAGTAGAATTTTTTGGTGCAGCTTCGCTGGACAACTTTGGCGACGGCGAATATACCATTACGGTTTATTATAAAAATGGCCGAAGTCAGCAGACAACGGCGAACTTCAGTATCCCCGGCACAAACGACCCGCTTCCGCAACCAACTCAAATGCCGGTAATTACCAGTTTCGCCAACGGCGCAACTCTTACCTCGCCAATAACAGTTACATGGCAAGCCTGTACAGACCATAATGCAAATAATATTGTTTTAGATATTGAAGATTTGGCAACGGACGATGAATTGGAATATGAAGTTGATGTCGCCGCAACAGGTCTTGGCGATGCAATCCAATTAAATCCGGGCAATTATGAAGTTGAGTTGGACTATAGAGCCGCATATGGTGGGCCGAATAATGATGGCATTTATGTTTTCAGATGTAAATACGCTGAGAGCGATTATGAAATTACTGTTGAAGAACCTATCGCCGAACATGTCTATGAAATTGAAATCTGTCAGGGTATAGTATATGCGTCACCTGATAGTTCAACAGACACTATGTATGATTTTGAGTTTGAAATATATACAGACAACACTGTCGAACGAATAGAATTTCTTACTCCGGCTGGAAATACTTATGAAATTACCGAGACATCAAATGAATGGTGTTATGAGGCAGAATTTTTTGACGCAGCTTCGCTGGACAATTTTGGCGACGGCGAATATGTGATTACAGTTTATTATAATAATGGCCGCAGTCAGCAGACAACAGCGAACTTTAGTATCCCCGGCACAAATAATCCGCTTCCGCAAACAACTCAAATTCCAATAATCACAAGTTTTGCAAATGGTGCAACTCTTGTTTCACCAGTGACATTTACATGGCAGGCGTGTATAGACCCTAATGCAGAAAATATTTATTTGGGCATTGAGAATCAGGCTACAGATGAAGAATTAGAATATGACCTTGTACTTGCCGCAACAAGTTTACCTAATTCAGTAGGGTTAAGTTCAGGCGGCTATATGATTGATTTAAGCTATGAAACGGATTATGAAATTGTGAACAGTGATGGGATTGCTTTGTATCTGTGTAAATACGCCGAAAGCGATTACGAGATTACGATAGAATAGTTTCATTTGTGCGGATGGTTTAATATTAACAAGGATGTGATATAAAGGAAAAAGTGATGAGAAAAAATAATACATACAATCTTATTTTAACATTACAAATTATGGCCATTACAATTCCGCTGATATTTTTCTCAAGCGGTTGTACGATGGTGGCACATGATATGACAATAGATAAATATCCTTTTCTGCACACAACGATAGCACAGGCTCCGCCTCAAAATCCGGCATATTCACGTGTGGTTGTATATTCGCCTCGTGCGCCGCTTGGCGGTTTCAGTGTGAATCCGATTGAAGCGGTAGGCGGGTGGGACGTACTGCCGGTAATAATCGAAGGACAAGCCGGAATATTTCGGGGAGATATTTTAGACCAGACAGGTTATTATATCGACATCCCGCCGGGCGATTATAAAATTACCGGCAAACCGACAGCTATAGTTGATGACAAAAAAATTATTAATACCTCTTTCGCAGCCTCTAAAATATACGTGATAAAAGCTGAATCCGAAGTAGGCGTTGTAACATCGAAAACACCTGTGATTAGTGATGATATAGACCAGGCGATGAAGGATATGGAAAAGAGAAAGGTTCGTTATTGTCCGCCTACTGGAATGACCAAGAGTCTTAAGCGATTACCGCTGCAGCCGACATTGATTCCAAAGGCCGAGGCAAAATCTATATGGGAGTCTTCTCCATTACCGCAATCCAAACAGGATTCTGCCGCGAGAGTTTATATATTAAACAGAACGTGCGTTGTTGGCGCTGCGTTGCGGCCACTGGTTGGTGTGGATTGTTTGCCGGATATTGAAATCGACAAGACCAAATACATTTGCTTTGAGGTTACTCCCGGCAGGCATATTTTGTCAGCTAAAGTAGGATGTTTTACGAAAGAAGGGTATATGCCGGCGATGGGATTCATTGTTGATGTTAATGCAGGGCAGGACTTTTTTATTGATTTTGACCCGATTAAAGGTTTTGGTTTTGTAACGCAAGATAAAGCGCAGGAACTCGTGAAAAAGCCGGGCAAATTAGCGAAGAATGGATATTACCGCCGCATTTCTTCTTCGTCGTTACAATAAATGTGAATTTTATTTGTTTTTATTTTCTGCTAATTGGCGGATGACATCGTAGAGCGATTGAGTGCCGTCGCGGCCGCGGCCTTGTGCCTGCAAAACTGTAAATAATTCTTTTATCATCGCAACGCCGGGCAGCGGTTGGCCAATCTTCTCGGCATACTCAAGCACGAGTCGCAAATCCTTGACCTGCAAATCGACCATAAACGTCGGCTTGAAATCGCCTGCGATAATCTTCGCGCCCAAAACTTTCAGCGAAAAACTTCCGGCTGCGCCTGAAACTGTAGCATCAAGTGTCGTCTGTAAATCCAATCCCGCCTGCTTCGCGAACGCCAGGCCTTCAGCGGTACTCATTATCGTGTGGACGACCATAACCTGATTTGCGAGCTTTGTTATCTGTCCAAAACCCGACGGCCCGCAATATGTAATCGTTCTGCCCATCGCCTCGAAAACAGGGCGGAGCTTTTCGAAAGCTTCTTTGTTGCCGCCGGCCATAATTGATAATTTTGCTTCGGTTGCGCCGAGCTGTCCGCCGCTGACAGGAGCATCAATCAAAATCACCTTTTTATCAGCGAGTAATTTTGCCATCTCTTGCGTTTCGGTAGGGGAAATGGTTGACATATCAACGCAAATCAATCCCGGTCTTGCGGATTCGATAACGCCTTGTTTGCCGAGCAAAACATTTCTCACATCAGGCGTGTCGGTAACGCAGGTAATAACTACATCAGCATTTTTCGCCGCATCGGCGGGGGAGTCTGCCCATGTCGCGCCTGCGGAAATTACATCCTGTGCTTTTGATTTTGTGCGCGAATTAATAATTAACGGGAAACCGGCTTTAAGCAAGTTCAAGGCCATCGGCCTGCCCATTATGCCCATGCCGATAAAGGCGATGTTTGATTTTTTCATTGCAATGTCGCTTATATTGAAGATTGAATATTGTAGATTGAAGATTTACGGAAACGCCTGTGGCGGATTTGTGCTAATCTTCATTCTTCAATTTTCAATTTATCTAACGATTCCTAATCTTCGGAGTGAATTTCTCGACCATTTCATACTCTTGACCTGTGCCCAGAGCAGCAGAAGAATTGAAAAACATCCGAGCCCGACGTATCTTGCGTAAACGCTGAATGCCTTTTCGAATGTGTTCATATCAGCGTACATCAACCAGCTTGCCAGAAGTTCAGCCGGTTTGAAAATTGTGCCGACGCCGACGGTTCTGAAAATGGTCTGCCACGGCATAAGCACGACAATGAACAGCAGCGAAATGAAAAACGCTTTTGTAACGTGACTGATTCCACCGAGTTTGCCGACAAGTGAAATCATCAGGCCGAACAGCATCGACATCGCGTAAATCACCGAACTGATTATCAGCAGATAATTGCAAATGCGAATTGCCCATGCGATTTTTTCGAAATCAATTTTTGTACTGACTATCTTGTTGGAATATTTGTGCCAGCCGTCGTTTGGGTCTAATAGAGCTTTGTTTGCGTCAACCATATTCGGCGAAGCTACTTTTGCGGCGGCATTATGGGCAGCCTTTTCGATTGTCGGTGCGTTCGGCTCGATTTGGCCGTAGTTCACATGGCCGGTTGCCATAAGCCAAAAACATCCCTGCAAAACAAGCAGGCAGATGAAACAGACAAAGAAAAATAGATTCTTATTGCTTTTAAGCGTACCGATAGCCTCCAGACAATCTGTGGTTTCAAGAAGCTGGTCCTGCTTTTTTCCGTCTTCAGACATTTCTATACTCCAAAAATGTATCTCGTTATTCGCGAAGCGTGAAGCGAAATACGAAATACGCTTCACGAGATGCGATGATTATATCGTATCAAGAGCATTTTGTGCAGAAAAAAGAGTTTTTGCAAATCCTTTTTTTAATATGCCGTCAAAACCATTTCAAAAGCCGGTAATAACTATCTAATACCAATAAATAGGCTTAGGTTGGTTGTAAAGTTTGCGCATATTCCGCATATTCACACTATTCGGAAATCAATGCCGTTATATGCTGTATCAGATTTTTCCGGATGCTCAATCAGGCTTCATTATGGATACAATCTTTAAGTACCCAAAGTGCAAACAGTTGCGTTTAAAAAGGCTTATATTTTGTTATTGCAAAAAGTCTTAAATTGCTTATACTCTCCGGTTTCTAAGTATGTTTTCTATAAGTCTTTAGAATTAAAATCTTTAAAGTTTTTCGGAGAAAGATATGCATTTGGTCAAGTGGATTCGGAAGAATATGGGCAAATTGATGGCCGTATTCGTTATTGTAATTATGATTGCTTTTATTATGCCAAGTTTGCTCAATGAGCTTTCAAAGCCGAGATACGGCGGCCAAAGCAATGCGATGTACACTTACGGCGACGGCAAATCAATTACCGCACAAGACCTTCAGAATGCTTCGGTTCAGCTTCAGGCTCTTCGCGGTTTGATGGTTGATAGACTTCTGCCGGCATTGGGCGATTTGCGTTCAGTGCTGCTCGGTCAGCTTTTGTTCCCGGAATCTGAAAACGCCGCTATGGTAAGCGACGAATTAAAAAATGCAGCTATGCAGAGCGGACTTCGCATTAATTCTTCCACGATTGACGAGTTTTTCAAACAGTCTCGCGGCAGAGCGGAGCTTTTCTTTATCCTTTTACGAGGCCAGGCCGAGAACGCAGGCTGTGCTGTTACGCCTGAAATGGCTGGCAATACGCTGAAAAATGTTATTCCGCAAATGACTAATAATCAGGTCGATGCCGCTACGCTGGTGAAAAATATTTCTACGTCAACCGGCATGTCCGATGACCAGATATTGAGAGCCTTCGCGGATGTTTTAACAATTATCGCTTATTCGAGAATCGTAACAGATTCTGAAAATGTTACTGTATCGCAGCTCGAAAATACCTATGCAAGAATCAACGAAAGAATGGATGCCAATTTCGTTCAGTTCTCCGCGGCTGATTTTGAAGACAAAGCATCGCAGCCGACGGATGCACAAATTACAGGTCAGTTCGAGAAATTCAAGAACGTAATGCCGGGCGTTATCACCGAAGAAAATCCAATCGGTTTCGGTTATAAGCTGCCTGCTCGCATCGCTCTGGATTATATGCTGATTAAAATCGATGACGTGAAAAAGAATGTAACGCTTCCGACAGAAGAGGAAGTTGAAGAATTTTATCGTCAGAATCTTGAGAGGTCTCCGATTACTATCGAAGTTCCGCAAGACCCGAACGACCCGAATTCCAAAACCGTTAAGAAGCAGAGACCTTATGCTGAAGTCGCTGATATGATTAAAAAGGGTCTGTACGCTCGAAAGGTAAATGCGCAGGGCACAAAAATTATGAGCCGTGCGATTGAGCAGACCGACAGCGGTTTTGAAGGTGTGGATGTTGAAAAGACAAGTCTTGAAACATTGAAATCGAAAGCGGGCGATTATAGTGCAGTCGCTCAAGCGATTTCCAAAGAGCATAACGTTAAGGTTTATACCGGCAGAACATCTCTGCTGACAGCCGCTGATCTCCAAGCGGGCAACGACATTAGCGGACTTGTAATAGCCGGTCAAAGCAGAACGCCGACGCGTCTTGTTAAGCTTGTGTTTGCCGTTAGTCAACTTGGCGACGAGGCGGGAAAACTGGGACCATTCGAACCTGCCGCTCCAAAAATGTTCGTAAGTGCCGGGCCTCTTTCAGACATGGCAGGCGATGTTATAGCGATTGTAAGAGTTGTCGATGCAGTTAAGGCACAGGCTCCTGACAGTATTGATTTCAGTTATGTCAAAAATCTTCCGAATATCGGCGAACCAAATGCCGCTGACGATAAATTCGTATTGAAAGATGTTGTTGTAAAAGATTGCAAAGAGCTTGCCGCTGCCCAAATTGCAGACAAGGCCGCCAAAGAGTTCTTCGAAACGGTTAAAAAGGACGGCTGGGATTCAGCTCTTGCAAAGATTAACACTCAATACGGCAAAAAGAACGCTGCCGACCCGAACGCAAAAACTTTCGATATTCGCAAGATGAATAATCTCAAGAGAGTTTCCGCGATGGATATTGAGCTTACGAAGATGCGGGTTGCTGGTATGATGGGTGCTGAAAGCATTGTTGACCAGAGTATGGCTTACGGCAAACTCATCGATTCTTTCTATGCTAAACATCAGGAAATGCAAACCAATAAAGAACAGTTTCCTGTTATGCTCGAGTTCGATTCGAAGCTTTCAGTTTATGTAATCAAGAGCATGAAAGTTGCAAGCCCCGGTACAGACCAGGAATTTAACAGTATACGTCAGCAGATAGCTTTGCAGGAAGATTTTATCGATGCGCAAAGCGCAGCGTTTGGCTTCTTTATGCCGGACAATATTACCGCAAGGTCGAATTTGAAAGCTATGGAATCTGAAAAAGCCGCTGATGCAAATGATGCCAACGGAGCGAAATAGTGGCACAGCCATCAGCTAATATGAAAATGCCCGCCTGGGTACTTACTATATTCGCGGGTGTTCTTGCGTGGTGGATACCAGGCGCGGGTCATTGGCTGATTGGCGAACGAAAGCGTGCTGTTATTATTTTTGTTTCGCTTATGTTTGCTTTTACAGTCGGGCTTTTTATCGGCTCGATGGGCGTTTTGGAAAAACCATGGTTTTATGCGCAGATTTTATTTTCTCCGATAGTCGCATATCTGGAACACTTGAGCAGTTCTGTGCTGCATCTGGATTCGTTCGGCAGGCCGCGTGAAATCGGCGAAATTTATACCGGCATCGCAGGAATGATGAACCTTTTGTGTATTGTCAACGCAATGTATTTAGCACATTGTAAAGTTAATAAATAAATCAGTGTAATCCGTGTAATTAGTGATAAATAATACATTACAATTTGTTTTGGCGAGTTTTACGTCGCCCATTCACATCGGCACAACGCCGTATAGTTTTCTGCTTGCGCTGCCTCTGATTGCGATTATTGCGATTGTTTACAAAGCGACGAAGATGGAAAAAATCGAACTGGTGCCGTTTGTTCGCGAATCGTTTCTGCTGTTCGGCTCGATTTTGATTTTTATGGTGCTGACAGCCGTCGGTATTTTTGTTTTTATGAAATTAACAACCGGCTAAAATTTCTTTCTAAATCTTGCTGTCGGAACTTTCATAATTTTGCGGTATTTGGCTACCGTTCTTCTTGCGATATCTTTTACGCCCGCCTCTTCAAGTTTGCTTTTAATCTCGTCATCATTTAACGGGTTCGATTTATCTTCGCCGTCGATAATCTGCTGCATCTTTGCGCGGATAGCCTCGAAACTCTCGCTGCCTCCACTGCTGCTTTCCATACCACCGCCGAACAAATCACGCAAAGGCATTAATCCCTGCGGCGATTGAATGTATTTACCGGCAACCGCACGCGAAACTGTCGCAACGTGCACGCCAATTTTGTCAGCAACTTCTGACATCGGCAGGGGCTTTAGATACATTTTGCCTTTCTCGAAAAATTCGCTCTGGCTTTCGACGACAGTGCGCGCGACTTTCAGCAGCGTATGTTTCCGCTGCGTAATCGCGTCCATCAGCCATTTGGCCGAACGGATATTGTCGTTAAGAAACTGCCGTGTTTTCGTATCGAGCTTGCGGTCTCGTGCCATACCGGAATAATATTCATTAATCCGCAGCGAAGGAACGCTTTTGTCCGCAAGCATAACTTTAAAGCCTCCGCCGGATGTCGGCTCGACGATAATATCGGCTTTGATTGGCGGATTTTTCATTCTGCTGATTTGCAGGCCCGGCGACGTATCGAATTTTCGCAACCGCAGAATCGCCTGATTGATGCGTTCAGTACTGCAATTCATTTTTTTTGCTATTTCAGGCAGTTTATTTTCTAAAAGTTTGTCTAAATATTTTGAAATAAGCTCTATCTCAAAGCTCATATCTTCGGAAGATTGTTTTATCTGAATCAGCAAACACTCTTTCACATCCCGTGCGCCGATGCCTGCCGGCTCAAGTTCGTGAATGAGTTTCAGTGCGTTTTCGAGGTCTTCAAGATTGAAGTCGTTTCTGTCTTTATTGTAAAGCTGTTCAAGCCGAACTTTCAGATAGCCTTTCTCGTCGATGTAATCGATAATCTGTTCGCCGGCGTTTTTCACTTTCTCGTCAGCATCGATAAGCCGCCACTGGTCGAGCAAATAATCGTGCAGCGACATTCCCAAATCCGGCGTGTTGTTCATCGCTTCGAGTTTTTTATCCGGCTCGTCATCGCCATATCGCTGAATTTCAGTGCGATAAAAATAACCGTCGGTATCGTCGGCGAATTCTTCAACCTTGCTGAAATCCTCGCCTTTTTTGCCGCCGGTACCTATCGCTTCGGCGTTCGCGGTGTTAATTTCCTGCTGCTGGACAGTTTCGGCGTTGCCGGTTTCTTCCGGCTCTTCGGCTTCGAGCACGGGATTGCTGTTTAGTTCGGTCTCGATTTTTTCAAGAAGTGCCAGTGTTGAAAGCTGCAAAATTTCCATAGACTGAATCATCCGCGGCGCAAGCTTCATACGCTGCTCCATACGCATTTGATTCGTCATATCTAATTTCATACCACTTCCAGAAAAATAAAGTCGTCCAACAGCAAATTTTATTCCAGAAGCCCTAATATATCAAATTTCCATGAGAAAAGCAATTTTTTGGGCGAAAAATGAAGAAAAATTTTGAAAAAACCCTATTCTAAAGGGTTTCTGCCGAGAATAGCGTCTGTAAGGATTGCCCCGCTTGCGTATTCTATTTGGCTTCCGCCCGGTAGGCCTCGTGCAAGGCGTGTAACTTTAACGCCGAGTGGTTTGATTAATGAGCTGATATATAGTGCCGTGCCGTCGCCTTCGACGGTGGGGTTGGTCGCCATAACGACTTCGCTGATTTTTTCATTTCGGATTCGGCTGATTAAATGGTCGATTGTCAAATCGCTCGGCTCAAATCCATCGAGCGGTGCGATTCTTCCGCCTAGAACGTGATAGAGCCATTTGCAAAGTCCGGTTTTCTCAAGTGCGATAAGGTCTTTGAATTGTTCGACAACGCAGATGATGCTTTTGTCTCTGCGCGTGTCTGTGCAAACTGAACACAATTCACTTTCCGAAAGATTATGACATTGTTTGCACTGACGAACACTGCTTTTGAGTTTTGTGATTGCCTCAGCTAACAGAATCGCTTCAGTTTTTTCAGTCTTGAGAATATGAAACGCCAAACGCTCCGCAGTCTTGGGCCCAATGCCCGGCAGTTTTGCAAGTTCATCAATTAATTTATTCAAACTTTGTGTATATGCAGCGTTGGACATTATTGCAATTCCTCGACATCAATAATATTGCCTTCAAGCTCCGAAAGAATATTTTTTATAAAAGGATTGGCTGCGGCATCGTCCATTACTTTTTTGCCCGCCTTTGCGCCTTTTGGTTTCGGCATTGCCACATTCTGCGAAGGCGAATTAATCAACTCAAAACTTACCTTCAACTCTTTGCCAATTACTTCAGTCAATACCTGTGCAATCGTATCGGCTCTGCCGTTGCTCTGGCAAAGGTTCATCGTAAATTGCTCCGCGGCACCAAAGCCCAGTGCAAGCGTGTCGCCGTTAAGATGCATCGGCGTTGCCTTTTTCATAAACTCACCGATTCTTGCATTGGTAATCGATTCGGTGATTTCGTTCCACTTTGCTTTTATCTGCTCGAAACTGCAATTGCTGTCGAGAACCTGTTTTTGCTGCGGCGCTGAAGCGGCAGTTTGCGGGGACGTGGACTGTGTTGATTGTGTGGGCTGTGTAGGTTGTTTATAAACGGGTTTTTCAATTACCGTATTGTTTTTTTTTAAGCTGTCAGCAGAACTGACGTTTGAATTTGCTCCGTTAAGCAGTTCCGGAATGCTCATAAAGTGTTCGGCAAGAGCGACCCGCAGCAGCGACGCTTCAAGCAACGCACGCGGATTATCGCTGTTCTTCACAGGCCAGCGGAGTTTTTCAAACAGCGAAATATTATAAACGATTGCCGGTATGTCGAAATGTTCAGCGATTTTCGACAAGACTTTCTTTTCCGCCTCGGTCAAAATCACAAGCGTGGAAGCGTCTTTCGCCGCTTTAAGCACCATCATATCGCGAAAACTTTGAACCATTGCATCGAGCAAACCTGTGCAGCTTAATCCGCCGACGATTAAATCATCAACCGACAGCAATGTTGCGCCGGCATCGTTTTGGCCGATTTTTTCAAGCAGCAAATAAACTTTTTCATTGCTCGGCAATCCCAGCAGTTCTTCAAGTGATTTAACACTCAATGGCGGCTCGGCTGCGCTGATGAGCTGGTCGAGCAGGCTCAACGCATCACGCATCGAACCGTTTGCGAGTCTTGCCAGCGCGATAATGCAGTCGTCTTCGAATTTAATATTTTCATCGCTAAGTATTTTTTTAAGCTGCGAAATAATATCCGCAGGACTGATATTCGTAAAATCAAACCGCTGACAGCGAGATTGAATTGTTGCCGGTACTTTGTTGGCTTCGGTGGTCGCGAAGATGAATTTTATATGAGCCGGCGGTTCTTCGAGAATTTTCAGAAGCGCGTTGAACGCTTCGGTCGTGAGCATATGCACTTCGTCGATGATGTAAATTTTAAATCTTGCTCGTGCCGGCCGGTAAATCGCATTATTGCGAAGCTCGCGGATATTTTCAATGCCGCGGTTAGATGCACCGTCGATTTCGATAACATCGATATCGTCGCCGCTGTTAATATGCACGCAGCTATCGCACTCCAGACACGGCTCGATTGTCGGCTTGTCGGAATTAAGACAATTCAGCGACTTGGCGAGGATTCTGGCGGATGTGGTTTTGCCGACGCCTCTTGTGCCGGTAAAAAGATATGCGTGTGCTACTTTGTCGGTTTTTATAGCA
Organism: Planctomycetaceae bacterium; assembly: GCA_021371795.1. NCBI lineage: Bacteria > Pseudomonadati > Planctomycetota > Planctomycetia > Planctomycetales > Planctomycetaceae > Planctomycetaceae bacterium. The sequence continues at coordinate 70,898 of JAJFVK010000002.1, forward strand.
TTTTTCAATGTCTGCGAAATCGCAACCTGTCCGACAACATTGTCGAACCGTTGTGAGCGATACCTTCTTGCAAGCACTGTGTAAGCCATTTTTGCTCCGAAATAAAGTGAAAAAATTATAATAAATCTAAATGGCAAATTAGTCAAATTGAATTAATTATAAGGCATTTTAGCTTGTTATTTTATTGAAATTTGATACTATCAATGCGGCCGGGGCCTAGGCTATCCGGGTCCGCGAACCTGGTCAGGCGGGGAACCGAGCAGCCATAAGCGATCATCTGGTTGTGTCTGGCAATCCCGGCCTTTTTTAAAAAAAAGATATCAGAGCCCTGAACGTTAGTGAGGGGTAATTTAAAAGTGATTATTGTCATTAGTTCGAGGGATGAAAATGAAAGCTAAAATTGACGATAGCTGTACCGCCTGTGGTTTGTGTGTTGATACTTGTCCACAAGTTTTCCAAATGGGCTCCGATAAGGCAGAGGTGATTGTCAATGAAGTCCCGCCGCAGTTCGAAGATACTGCTCAACAAGCCGCCGACGAGTGCCCCGTCGAAGCAATCATCATCGAGTAGAATTATTCAACTTTATTGAATCGCGATAACGGCCAATAGAGCCAGTTCGCCTTGCCTTTTATCGTTGCAATTGGAATTGTCCCATAATTTCTGCTGTCGTATGAGTTGTTTCTGTTATCGCCGAGAACAAAACAGTTATATTTCGGCACGGTTATTTCTGCAAAATCATATTTCTTTTCATCTGCCGACTTCTTCAGGAAAATTTTATATCTTGCGCTGCCGTTTATTTCATAAAACATATCGCCCTGAAAATTCGGGTCGTTGCCATTGATATTCAGCGCATCAAGTTCTGTTTTTGATAAAGGCTGCCATTCGAGCATTTGGCCATTAACATAGAGCCGGTTATTTTTCATTTCAACCCTGTCGCCTGCCATCGCAACAACTCTTTTTATATAATGCTGCAGTCTGTTTTCAGGATTGAGGAAAATTACCACATCGCCTTTCCGCGGCTCAAGTTTGTTGTACACGGTTTTATTTGCTAAAACTCTGTCGCCGTTAAGAATTGTTGGATACATAGAGGATGCAGGCACTCTGAAAGCTTCGCAAATATTTGTTTTTACATAATAAGCAATTCCGACACTGCCGCTCCAGCCGCTCATAAAAATCAACAGTAAATAAACATACCACTTATTATATTCCTTTATCTGATAATTTGGGCTGGTATGTTTTGCCAGATATATTGAATCAATGACGGCGATGAGTTCAATAATCCCGCCGAAAATAATCATTCCGGCAGCGGCCAATATTAAAGTTAAGGTATTCTTGAAGAGAAGAACCATTACGAACAGAGAAATCGGCAAAGTATTTAGTAAACTAAGAAGTAATCCTCTGAACAATTTTCCACAGTACACCTGGCCAAGTCCGGGGACAATCATTGACAGCATTATAGCCATCCAAACATGTCTTTTGTGTTTATTTACAGTTATTTCTGTCATTTGTATATTCCTTAAGCCAATGCCATAAAAATGAAATATATTACTCTTAAAAATCCTGCAACTGCACCTGTTACAATCAAACCATTTCTTATAATTGCGTGTGTGGAGATAATTTCGATAATCCGCGGGATATCGAACCATCTTGGCCGCCGTTCATATTCAAAAATTCCGCCCATCACCTTGTCTGCAAATGAATCCGGTATTTCAATTTTTTTCTCTAACCAGCTTTCGTAAATTTTTTTCTTGTCCATTATATTACCCAATCCAGGCCAAGTGCCTTTGCGAGTTTTCGTTTTGCTCTGTGCAATCTTGTTCTGACAGTGCCTTCGCGAACGCCTTCGATTTGAGCGATTTCTTCGTAAGGCAGCTTTTCAAATTCAGCAAGGACAAAAACTGTCTTCTGGTCTTTCGGCAGTGAATGTAATTGCCTGTCAAGCTCATTCATAAATTCCTGCTTTTCAAGCTCATCGCCTTTTTTGTTTTCAGCGATTTCCGGAAATTCATCGACTGTCTGTGCGTTCTTTTTCTTTATCGCGTTTAAACTTTTGTTGCGTGCGATGGTGAAGAGCCAGGTTGAAAATTTGCCGCGTGCGCTGTCGAACGTTGAGAGTTTTTTATAAGCGGAAAAAAATACATCTTGCGCGATATCTTCGCAAATATGTCTGTCATTAACTATATTGGCTATTATCCGCATAACAGAATTTTGATATCGTTCGACCAGCATTCTGAACGCTTCACTGTCGCCGTTAATTATATTTTTGATTATTGCCTGTTCGTCAATCATCCGGATATCTTAATAATAGTTACAATATGTTATACAGCCGTTTGTTTGAAACGTTACAATAATTCTGGCGATTTTGTTAAGTGCTTGCTTTTGCAGGACTTCCGGCTATAATCATTCCTTAGATATGGAATATGTACACGGCTACAACCCACGAGAAAACATAAGATTGCAGGATCAGGCGTCCACGCTGGTCGAGCTTCTGCATTCTGATACTATTTACCCCAAAGGCAGTCGAGTTCTCGAAGCAGGCTGCGGGGTTGGCGCTCAAACCATCACGCTTGCTAAAAACAGTCCCGATGCGCAATTTACTTCGATTGATATTTCCGAAAGCTCAATAGCGCAGGCGAAAAAGAAAATCGCAGATGCCGGATTTACAAACGTAACCTTTCAGCAGGCCGATATTTTTAATCTGCCATTTTCGCCGGAATCTTTCGACCATATATTTTTATGTTTCGTTCTCGAACATCTGCCAAATCCGCTCGATGCTCTGCGTGCGTTGAAAAAATTACTCAAACCCGCAGGTACAATTACCGCCATCGAAGGCGACCACGGCTCAACATATTTTCATCCTGATAATAGAGCATCACACAAGGCGATTCAATCGCTTGTAGATTTGCAAAAGGCCGCCGGCGGAAATGCCAATATCGGCAGAGAACTTTTTCCGCTTTTGAATTCCGCAGGTTTTGAAAAGGTTTCGGTTTCGCCGCGAATGGTTTATGTTGATGCGAGCAAGCCGAATTTTGTCGAAGGTTTTACAAAAAACACTTTTACCGCGATGATTGAAGGTGTGCGTGAATCTGCTGTTAAAGAGAAATTAATAGACGCCGAAACTTTTGAGCAGGGGATTAAAGGATTATATCGAACAACCGAATCGGACGGCGTTTTCTGTTATACTTTCTTCAAAGCAACCGCAGTGAATTAACTACCCGATAATTCTTTACTTCTCTTTGCCGCTGCTGCGAGCGCTTCGTTTACAATCTTTTCAAAATTATGTTTTGCAAAGACTTTTAACGCCGCTTCGGTTGTTCCGTTTGGCGAAGTAACTTTCTGCCGGAGCACATCTACTTTTTCGCCTGCCTTTGCGCGTTCGATTGCCAGCAGTGCTGCGCCGCGAGCTGTAACTAAAACTGTTCGTTCGGCAAGTTCCTTATCGAGTCCGAGTTTGGTTGCGGTTTTAATCATCTCTTCCATCAGCAAAAAGAAATACGCAGGACCTGACCCGCTGACCGCTGTAACGGCATCTAAAAGTTTTTCGTCCTGAACAGAAGTAACATATCCGACAGCGAGGAAAATATGTTCCGCTTCGCCGAGCCGGTCTTTTGCCGCAGGTGTTGCGTACAAAACGGAAGTACCCTGGCCAATCAGCGCAGGAGTGTTCGGCATTGCGCGAATCACAGAATCAAAGCCGAGATTTTTGCGAATTGTTTCGGTAGTTATTCCTGCCGCGATGGAAACGATAAGCGTGTCGCCGGTAATTGAGCCTTTGATTTCGCTAAGCACCGCAATCATATTCTGCGGCTTGATGCTCAATACGAGAATATCGACTGCCCTGGCGAGTTTGACATTCGTTGTAAATGAGATGTTGTATTTTTCAGTAAGTTCATCGAGCCTGTCTTTGCGGACGTCGGCGATGAGAATATCTTCCGGCCGATAAGTACGCGCATCGATAACGCCTTTGATAATCGCTTCGGCCATATTGCCGGCACCAATGAATCCAATTTTCGACATCTAAAATTTCCTTTGTTCAAAACACAGCGTGGGCTAAAGCCCACCCTACGAGACGGTCAGAAAACATAGTTTTCTACAATTCTATCGTATAAATAAAAAATTGCAATCAGCTAAAATGTTAGTAGATTTTTGGCATAGAATCTTCTAAAATAGTGGAGATTTGAAAGGTTGAACTAATGACGCAGCAGGAGCAGATTCAATATCTTGCCAACTTGTACTTTCTGGCGGGTGCCGGTCGCAGTTTTGAAGTTGAAGAGGATTACGTCTTGCAAGATATTGCCAAGGGAATAGGAGCCGGCTATCTTGAGACGCGCAAAGCACTCGATTTTTCCGGCCAAAAGGATTTTCAGATAAAACTGCCGACAAGATATTCCGAAAAATTCCGCTGTCTTGAGGATATGCTTTTTCTGGCGATGAGCGATAATAAATTAGACCAGATGGAAAAGGAAATCATATTAACGTATTCGAAAAAACTTGGCATAAATCAGCAACAGTTCGACCAAATCCACCAGGAGACAATACAGAGACTCAAAGAGGCGAAGAAACAGTAAAGTTAAGGCTTACAGTATTTCCAGCGCAATCAGTGTAATGTCGTCGGGCTGCAGATAGTTTTTGCCCTGTCGGACAACTGTTTCGAATTCAGCCACCAGATTATCAGCGGGCAAACCTGCTATTCCCAGGAACCAATTATTAAATTCAAACGATGTATTGTCGTTTGTTGTGTTAATAAACGGTTCTGCGCCGTCAGAATACACAAGCAGTTTATCGCCGACGGACAACTGAATGGTTTCCTGCTGGAACTGTGCGCTGTCGAAAATGCCGAGCAGCGAGCCTTTTGACTGGAGCAGTTGAGGCTGTTTATTTTTTTGGATCAGAATCGGGTATGGATGCCCAGCTCTGCAGAATGACAATTCAAGAGTTTCCGTGTTGAGCAGGAAATAACAGCTTGTCGTAAACTGGCAGCCGCTTAAATTCTGTTCAAGCATTCGTTTGTTAAGTGTTGTTATAACTTCCAGCGGCGAGAATATTTTGTATTCGTTGCCGGTTGTTTGGCGCATTTGAATAGCATGTTTGAGGAACATCGTCAACAGCGCCGCGGGTATCGAATGACCGACAGCGTCGGCAAGATAAAATCCGATATGATGTTCGTCAAGTCTTGCGACGTCATAAATATCGCCTGAAACCCAGTCAGCGGGCATAAACGATATCGCCCAATTGAGCCTGTTGCTATTCGGCAGTTTGCGCGGAAGGAAATCTCTCTGCACAAGGCCTGCCATTTTCAACTGATGTTCGAGTTGTTCAGCGTGATATTCTTTTTGCGTTATGTCAATATTCAACGGCTGAATTTTCGGTTTGCGATAGACGTTGCTTATTTTGACTACTGGCACAACCTGCGCGAAAGACTGCTTGTTGATAACGTTAAGGATTGAGAATTTGCTCAAGTCGATATTTTCAGATTCGCCGTACAGCACGGTCGGTATTTTCGCCTTGTCTAATGTTTGAATTACTTCAAGAAGCTGCTGATGCTGTTCGTGCGGAATGGATTCTGTATCGATAATTGCCGTGCCGATTGTTTCGGGATAAAACTCTGTTTCCAGAAAGGAATTGAAGTTAGCTTTTTTCCAGTTGAAACGCTCTATATCCAAAACTTTCTGCAGATCCAGTCTGATGGTATCCGCATTTGTAATGAAAAGTGCGTCAAAAAAAGTTACCGTAGTTTTATTTGATTTTGCCAATGGCCTATCCTTATCACAGTATTCGATGTATTGATACATATATTTTCGGCTATTTTCGGCTGGGACTTGCGAATAATAGTTATGCCTGATACAATCTTAATATCTTGTTTGTGTTTTATCGGACTTTATTTTGAGAGGGTAAAAAAGATGTGTCAATCGAATCCGGAAATGATGATAGCACCATTTATGATATTTGCAGCGATTTTCATGCTGATTTCATTTGTTGTGCTTTTGTTTAAAATTTTCCTCTGGTGGCGTGTATTTTCAAAGGCCGGCTTTAGCGGGGCTTTCGCATTATTAATACTTATCCCCGGTCTGGGCGAATTGATAATTATTTGCGTGCTGGCTTTCTCGAATTGGCCGATTACAAAAACGCCGCCGTTGCCGCAACAGCAGCCGCAGGCCTAATATTAGCCGGCAAAAATCGCTGAACCGATTCGCAGGATAGTCGCGCCGTATTCGATTGCTGTTTCGTAGTCCTGACTCATACCCATACTTAGATGGTTGAATTCCGGGCCTGCCATTTTTTCGCCTTTGATTTCCTCGAACAGTTCCCGTGCGCGTGCGAAACTTTCCCTGACCAAATCTTTATTCATAGTCAGCGGCGCCATTGTCATCAGGCCGGCGAGTCTTATATTCGGCATTGTAACAATCTGCTCGACAAGATGAATCGCCGCTCCGACCGGCACGCCGTATTTTTGCGGTTCCTGCGAGCAGTTTACCTGCATCAGGATTCTTGGCGTAACAAGAGCTTTTTCCGCGTCTCTGCTGACTTCCTCGGCGACGCGAAGTGTATCGACAGAATGGATAAACTCGCAGTTGCGCAAAAGCTGGCGGACTTTATTTCGCTGCAGATGGCCAATCATGTGCCAGTTGATTTTTTTGGGGAACGCAGGGTCGGCTGAATTTTCATTCAGAAAAATATCGAGGTCTTCGGCTGTGATTTTCAAATGCTGTACTCTGTTTTCGCCAAGTTCCGTGCAGCCCAGACGCACGACCTGTTTTATCATATCCATATTGGCGGACTTTGTAACAACGACGGTAGTAATTTCAGAAGTTTGTCTGCCGCATCGCTGACAGGCGGCGGCGATATTGTCCTGAACTCGTTTCAGATTATCTGCGATTTTATTCATCGGTCCATCTATATAGATAAGTAATTTATTTGCGGGATAACATTATGGAAGAAATTTTGCCGGGTTCTTCAGTTTTTTCGGCAAATATTCATTCACAACGAAATCAAGGCCGTGCTTCGCGAAAGCCTGCTGCTCGACACGGACGCCCATATTAAGCATTTGATTTATCGCCGCCTGCCATGGTTTATGGTGTTTTACGAAGGGGTCGTTTTTCAGAGCGTCCTTTGCTCGCTTTATATCCACGTCTTTCAGCGGATGCGTCGGCAGTTTAAAGTCTATAATATCCTGCGGCGTAACGCCGAGGAATGATGATTTTGGAACGCAGAAATATTCGTTAAGATGCGCCGCGTTTCCGGAGCCTACTTTCAATGTTCTGTAAATATTGAAATATCCGTAAGGGTCGCCATCGACAAAGGCGTAAACAGGAGCTTTCAATTTGTCTGAAAGTCTGCGGATGAAACGTCTGCACGCGCGGGTTGGAACGCCGCCCATACTGATAAGGATGCAGTTGTTCTTGTCCCAGTAATCGTATTTGACAAGCCGCTGGAACGCACCGGCGGTTTCTATGGCGAGGATGAATTTCGCGTCGCTTTGGAATTCGAGATTCTCAACGTCGGTGGGAATTGAATATGAACCTGAACCGAATTTTGTGCAGTCGATTTTCAGCTTGTTGCCCTTGGCATCGTGGTCGATGACAAAAAGTTTGCCTGCGACTTCGCCGCCTTTTTCTTCAGGGATGAATTTCAACTGTTCACGATTGACGCCGAACATCGCCTCGATGTCGTCCATAATCGTGTCGGATTCCGGCTGCTCATCGAAGCCGGCCTTGCCCCAGTTTTTGGAGATATAGTAGGCCTCTCTTTTGGTTGCCATATCTTTTGTGTCGATTAGCTCTTTCGAGAGAGACATCATTTTTAATGTTTGCGCGAAAGTCTTTACTGTGCTGACAGTCAGAGTTCGTACTTTGTTTTTGCCGAGGATTTCGAAATGTCCGGCGTTGGACACATATTTTACGTTCCCCAGTGAACGAACAGGTGTCGACATCGTCGGCTTTTGCCGTTTCATAATCTTGTCCTGAACGTCCTTAGCGGCGTTTATGATTTTTTCAGTTACAGGTAATGCTGTTTTTTTAGTCATTTAATTAGGGCTTCCCGTAGAAATATAAAAATAACAATACGACATCATAATCTAAAGCCAAAAAATATGCAATTCAAGCCTAAAGTTTATGCGATTTTAGAGGGAAAAGAGGCTTGACAAGGTGTAAGGTTTCTGATTTTATAGAGTAACTCAAGCGGGAATTCAATTGACTTGCACCCTTGAAATCGTTATAATAATCACAAAGTAAATATCTGCGTGTAGGTAATGCAGTTTTAAAATCCTCGGCGAGGCTGTGTCAAGCCAGTGGTTACCCCCCAGCCACTTTGACCGTCTCGCCATTATTTTGCGCAGTAAATCACATAGTTGAAGCGTTTCTACGCTTTATGTTGTGGTGTTACCGGCCTGTAATCTGGATTTTAACGGTTCTTCTGCGGGGGCCGTCGAATTCGCAAAAGTAAATTCCCTGCCAGGTGCCCAGCAGCATTTTGCCATCCTTTATTATTACCGTCTCACTGCATCCGACAAGTGAACTTTTTACGTGAGAATCAGAATTTCCTTCGCTGTGCCGGTAACCCTTGCGATTTGCGGGGATAATTTCCGAAAGCGTCAGCAGGACATCGTGCACGACATCGGGGTCGGCATTTTCATTAATTGTTATTGCGCCGGTTGTGTGCGGGCAGAAAATTATTACTGTGCCCTGCGCGATTCCTGATTTGTTAATGATATTTTGAACCTCATCGGTAATATCGAGCATTTGATTGCGTTTGTCTGTTTCGACAAAGAATGAATCATTAATAATTTTCATTTTTTTCTTTCATCTTTTTTAGCCTGTTTTATTGCCTCAAGATGCAAAACATCCTGTTTGTCCTGCGGTCGATTGAGTGTTTTTTTTGACTTAATCAACGCATCCAGGCTTAATACGTTGTATGTTTTTTTATCGATATTGATTGTAATCGCATTTTTTAAAACTTCATCGAATTGGCCAATTCCCTGTACTTCACCGAGGCAATCCAATTGTCCAATATCTGTGTCTATGTAAAGATTTTTAAATTTTTTTATATTCTCATCGTTTAAAACCAAAACCGGACGCTTAGGATTCATTCTGTGAACTGGATGTTTATCCTTAATGGCTCCAAATAATTTGCGAAGATTCTCTGAAGAGAATTTGCAACAGATATCTATGTCCTGTGTGGTTCTGGTTGAACCGTGAATAATGCTCGCCAGACCACCAATGATAACGAATTCGACATTGTGGTCGCGCAGTTTATCAATCAAATTTATAAATTTATCTTTCATTATTTGGCGGTATTATGAAATTTACGGAATGTTTGTAATGCGATTGCGTGTCGTTCAAGGCGCTGTTTTGGGGTTCTTTTCAAATTGTCCAAAAGCATATATACATCAATTCCGTGGCGTCGTGCTCTTCTTAATGCCGGACAGGCTTGAATCAGTTTTTCATATTCAGCAATCATACAGTCACACTGATCGCGATTGAATTTTCCGGATAATCCGCGGGTAAGTGCTTTGAAAATGATAACTTACCATTTCAATCGCGGGAATTTACTACCCTGAAGGGTATATTATATCACATTTTTTCGAGAACGTCTATGCCAAGTAAATTTGTCAAACCGTGCTTAATTATTTGTGCCGTTAGCTCGCAAAGCAAAAGCCGCGATGCTCTTGTTTCCGGCTCGGAATCCAGAACAGGGCACGCATTATAAAACGCGCTGAACTTACCCGCCAAATCGTAAAGATAAGCAGTAAGGAAATTCGGCTTCAAATCGGCAATCGCGACATTAAACGCTTCGCCGTACCGGATGAGCTGTTTAGCCAGTTCTAATTCCGCAGGCTCGTTTAAAGTAATTTGTTTTAAATCGGCCAATTCTTTTACGGTATCGATGCCTTTTTCCAGTCCTTTTCGGCCGATGGATTTTACACGCGCGTAAGCGTACTGCATATACGGAGCGGTGTTGCCGTCCATCGCCAGCATCTTATCGAAACTGAAAATATAATCGCTCGTTCTATTGTTTGCATAGTCGGCGTATTTGACCGCGCCGATACCGACAGCCTGTGCGATTTGTTCTTTTTCATTTTCAGCAAGCTGCGGATTTTTTTCTTCGACGACCTGCTTTGCTCTTTTTACCGCCTCATCAAGCAGCTCTTTGAGTTTCACATTTTCGCCGGAGCGTGTTTTTAAAGGCTTTCCGTCTTCGCCGAGAACAGAGCCGAAAGTGATATGAACAAGATTTGTATTTTTCTTCCAGCCGGCCATTTCAGCTACTTTAAACAGCATTTCAAAGTGCAGCTTCTGCCGAGCGTCAGTTACATAGATAATTTCATCTGCTTTTAATTCGTCAACACGGAAACGCAGTGCCGCCAAATCCGTTGTCGCGTAAAGAAACGCGCCGTCAGTCTTTTGGATGATGAAAGGCATAGGATTGCCTTCTTTTGTTTTGAATCCTTCCGGGAAAACGCAAATCGCACCGTCAGATTCAACCGCCAATCCCGCTTTTTTTAAGTCGTCAACGACATTTGCAAGCATATCTCTATAATAACTTTCACCTCTAACGTCTTTCCGCGTTAAAACGGCATTTAGCGTTTTGTAAATTTCTTCACAGGGTTGAAGAGATTCCTCTACAATATTTTTCCATTCTTGAATGATTTCTTTATCGCCAGAATGTAACTTGACTACACAATCACCAGACATACTTGCAAAATCGGTATCTGTGTCAAATTGTTGTTTAGCCTCACGATATGATTTTTCAAGATCAGAGATGTCATAAGATGTTTTATTGTTCTTTTTACGATCAGCTATCAACATTCCAAATTGTGTTCCCCAGTCGCCGATATGGTTTTGCGGGATAACATTACAGCCGGCCTGTTTCAACATTCGGCAAATACTATCGCCGATGATTGTGCTTCGCAAATGGCCGACGTGCATCTGTTTTGCGATGTTCGGGCCGGAAAAATCGACCACGACAGTTTTTGCTTTTTGGGATTTATCGATGCCGAGATTTTCGGTATCGTTTTTTATATCAGAAAGAGATTTTGTAATAAATTCCGGTTTCAGTCTTAAATTTATGAAGCCTGCGCCGGCAATTTCCGGCGTTTGGCAAATATCGTCTATTTCAAGATTGGCTATAATCTTTTCAGCAAGCTGGCGGGGGTTTGCCTTTAATTGTTTGGCAAGGGCAAGCGCGTTATTGCTTTGATAATCGCCGAATTTCGCGTCGGTGGCAGCCGTTACAATCGCGGGGATATTTTGGCCGGTTGCCTTTTGAATCGCGTTACTTATTCGTTCAGAAATTATTTGAATTGCAGGTTTCATTTGCCACAGAGTTTTTCTTTATTTAATTTTAGCCACGAATTATTTTTGTTACTTTTTATTAACCACGAATTAACACGAATTGACACTAATGATTTTTTTGTTTATATTTATTCGTGTTTATTTGTGTTCATTTGTGGTTACCTTATGGTTTTTATTTTCATTAGTGGTTAATTTTTTAAATCTTCAATCTTCATTCTTCAATCTTCAATTTTTCAGCGTCTCCCCATAGCAGTTCCAAATCGTAAAACTGCCTGAACTCTTCGTTGAATACGTGAACAACCACGGTCACAAAATCCAGCAGAACCCATTTGCCCTGGTCGTAACCTGCGCGGCCGAAGATTTTGAAATCGTGCTTCTTGCCATACTCGGTAATATCGTCGGCGACGGTACGAGTCTGACGGTCGCTTGTGCCGGTTGCGATAATGAAATAATCGGTCGCGGGGCTTTTGCCGGTAAGGTCGAGAACAACTACATCCGTACAATTGTTATGCAGAGCGATTTTCGCCGCTTCAATCGCGAATTCCCTTGCGGTTGTTTCAGCTTTCTTTTTCGAAGTCTTCTTTTTTACAGCAACTTTTTTCTTTGCCAAATTTCTTCACCTTCAGATTCGGCCACAGAGTTCTCTTTGTTTTAGCCACAGAGCTTATCCCCACGGGGACTTCCGCTCCGCTCCAGCAGAGACCACAGAGCCTTATTTATAAAAAAAAACGGGGTCGAGAAACATTCCCGACCCCGATAGGATACAGTTTATTGACCTATAAGTCAACCCTACACCTTTTTTACTATTCACTTAAAGGTATGCGAGTAAACTATTTGCCTAAATGCAGAAACTCCGAAATCATAGGTGCGAATTTAACGATAACGCCGGAGAACACAACGCTGACCATACACATCAGTTTGATAAGAATGTTCATACTTGGGCCGGCAGTATCTTTAAACGGGTCGCCGACAGTATCGCCTACAACCGCAGCCTTGTGAGCCGGGGAGCCTTTTCCGCCGTGAGCGCCTTTTTCGATATATTTCTTTGCATTGTCCCATGCGCCGCCTGCGTTGTTGAGCGTAATCGCAAGAACGAATCCGCAGGTAAGGCCGCCTGTCAGCAGACCCATAACGCCAGCTACGCCAAGCAGGAGACCCGTGGCTACCGGTACGATGATAGCCAACAACGATGGAAGAACCATTTCCCTTTGTGCGCCTGCGGTAGAGATGGATACGCATCTGGCGTAATCTGGTTTTCCAGTGCCGTCCATGATACCGACGATTTCCTTAAATTGTCTGCGAACTTCATTAACCATTGCGCCCGCGGCTCTGCCGACAGCTTTAATGGTCATAGCACAGAATACGAACGACATCATAGATCCGATGAACAATCCGCAAATGAGTTTCGGGTTCATAATTGTAAGTTCATAAGCACGAACGAAATCGGTGATTGCCGCTGTTTTTGCTGAAACGGTGCCTTCGACCTGACCGTTTGAGCTGAACAGGTATTGTCCGACCTGATAAACTTTTTCAGGAGCTGCATCGGCAAGACGACCAATCCAGATTCTGATTTCTTCGATGAATGAAGCAAGAAGAGCCATAGCTGTCAGAGCGGCTGAACCGATAGCGAAACCTTTGCCTGTCGCCGCTGTTGTATTGCCCAATGAATCGAGAGCATCTGTTCTTTTTCTTACTTCTTTGTCAAGTCCGCTCATTTCAGCGTTTCCGCCTGCGTTGTCAGCGATTGGGCCATAAGCGTCGGTTGCCAGTGTAATGCCCAGAGTTGAGAGCATACCAACTGCTGCAAAGCCGATACCGTAAAGACCCATTGTCGGGGTTGTGAAGCCGCCTGCGAAGGCGAACGCACAAATGATGCCGATAACGATTGTGATAACAGGAAGACCTGAAGAATACATACCTGTCGCGAAACCATCGATGATGGTTGTGGCCGGGCCCATAACAGCCTGGTCTGCGATGCCTTTTGTAGGCTTATATTCATCTGATGTGTAGTATTCGGTAAACTGGCCGATAATTACGCCGGCGATAAGACCTGATATTACAGAACCGAAAACGCCCCAGGTAATCCATTCGAATTTCACAAGGAAAAGGAGTCCGAAGATGATAAGTACCGAACTTCCCAAAGTTCCAATCAGAAGCGAACGCAGCAGATTTTTCTGTGTCGCGTCTTCTTTGCATCTGACCATAAAGATACCGATAATTGAGAGAATAATGCCAATGCCTGCGACAACCATTGGAGCCAAAACTGATTTAAGAACATCAGCATCGGTTTTCATTGCCATAGCGGCACCCAGAGCCATAGTAGCCAGAATCGAACCGCAATAGCTTTCGTAGAGGTCTGCACCCATACCTGCGACGTCGCCTACGTTATCGCCTACGTTGTCAGCGATTGTAGCCGGGTTTCTTGGATCGTCTTCCGGAATACCGGCTTCAACTTTACCAACGAGGTCAGCGCCAACGTCAGCAGCTTTTGTGAAGATACCGCCGCCGACACGAGCGAACAGAGCCTGTGTCGAAGCACCCATACCGAAAGTAATCATTGTAGTTGTTATTTCAACGAGTTTATGTTCCGCGTGCATTCCAACCGGCACAAGCTGAAGGCCGAGAAAATTCAAACCGGTCGCCATATTCTTTGCGGTATAAACGAATTGGTCAAGAATAATGAACCAAAGAGAAATATCGAAAAGACCGAAACCTACTACGACCAAACCCATAACAGCGCCGCTTCTGAACGCGACCTGAAGACCTCTATTAAGGCTTTCGCTTGCGCCTTGTGCTGTTCTGTTAGATGCGTTCGTCGCGGTCTTCATACCCAGAAAGCCGCAAATACCGCTAAACAAACCGCCGGTTAAAAACGCGACCGGCACAAACGGGTTCTGGATTCCCATTTTCGCCAGTACAGCGAAGATGACCAGAAGAACGACAAAAACCATCGCTACAACTCTGTACTGTCTGAAAAGGTAAGCATAAGCGCCTTCCTTTACATACTGTGCGATTTCAATCATCTTAGCGTTGCCGGGATTTGCGCCCATCATCATCTTGTAGAAGACGTACGCGAAAATCAGAGCCGCTATCGATGACAGCGGGGCGATCCACCATAACGTGGGAATCGACCCAAACGTTGAGGCCAATGAACATCCTGTGGCGCATTCCTGTGCCATCGCCGCTGCTGCCATAAACAATACAGCGACTAATGATCCAGTCCTTGTGAACGAATTTTTCACTTTCAAACTCCTTATAAATATAAAAAACAATAAAGTTTTAATACGCAAAAAAACAATTTTTGAATACGCGAAACCAAATTATAATTCAATTTTGGATACGCGTAACTTAAGAAACATAAATTTTGGATACGCGCGAAATTAGCGAACAGTGTAGTGATAATCAGTTTTTTTGCAAGGAAATAAGCACTAAAAATTTTAAAATCGGTCTATAAAATAGACCATTTAAAAACGTTTACTTGTTAAAGCGTTAAGCCTATGCGTATTATCGACTTACAACTGTACAATTCTGTAGTTTATTTACGTGCGGTAATTAAAACTACAGATTTTTTGGCGTTGTCGATAGCGGAGGCTCTGTTTTTTTCTGAACTATTTGATGTGAGCTTTTGGGCCAGCTGGGGCGTGGAGTTTAAAAAGTTCAGAATAAACGTGCTTTTCAGTGCGTAATTGACGTTTTGAGGTACCGACCCTGTGGCCAAAAGGGCGGATATATCGTTGAGTCTTGCGACAACCATACCTATTACTTCGCCTTGTTGACTGATGAGCGGCCCGCCGGAATTACCCGGCTGGACAGGTACGCTGATTTGGAAATAGTTTGGATTGTCAGCCGAGCCGGAAAGCGAACTGATTGAGCCTTCGGTAAATTTCGGTTCTGTGCCCTGAAGCGAAACCTGCGGATAACCTATCGTAAATACTGCATCGCCGGTGTGCGCTGTAGAATCTGATAATGGTAAAGTTGAAAAATCGTTACCGTCGATTTTCAGCAGGGCGATATCGAGTGATTCATCCGTGCCGACTATTTTGGCTTTATATTGCTGCTTATTGTGAAGTACCTGAATATTTTCAGATTTTCCCACTGCGTGATAAGCTGTCAGGATGTATCCGTCCGATGTGATAAAAAATCCCGTTGCCGTGTATTCTGCTTTTTCCGAAGCGGCGCCAGCGTTTTTCAGGCTTGTTTCTTTTTCGACAAGGTAACCTTTTACTTTTTTTATTTTGTTGATTCTTCTTTGTGCCTCTTCTATTTCAGCGTCGGTCATTTTATCGCGGATTTCATTTTTGAGCAGTCTGGCGTCTTTATCGCCGTTCATAGTGGCAAGCGACATCCATTTTAAACTTTCCACATAATCGATGGCAACGCCCTGGCCGTTCCAGTAGCAGGCTCCGAGAACTAATTGCGCTCTTGCCGAACCCTGCGAAGCGGCCTTTGTGAACCATTTGGCGGCTGTTTTATAATCCTGCGGCACGCCTTCGCCTCTGCAATACATCACACCAAGAAGGTATTGCGAGTCAATATGATTTTGAGCGCCTGCCTTCGAGAACCACCTCACCGCTTCTTTATAATTATGTTTAATTTCGTCGTCTCTGTCTTTGCAGTACAAAAGGCCGAGGCAATATTGTGCCTTGGCGTTATTCTGCTGGGCAGCCTTGATGAGCCATTTTTCCGCCTCTGCGTCATCCTGCTCAACGCCGTGTCCCTTGAAGTACATAACACCAAGCTCAAATTGTGCCTCGTTCATTCCCTGACCGGCAGCCATAGTGAACCATGAAAGAGCCTGATTGTAATCACGGCCTGTTCCGACGCCGTCCTTGTAGAATCTGCCGAGACTGTATTGAGCTTTTGCGCAGCTTTGAATTGCGGATTTAGCGTACCATTCGAACGCGAGATTATAATTTTGTACGACGGATTGGCCGTTTTCGTACATTTGGGCCAGTTCGTATTGGGCTTTTGCGTTTCCCTGCTGGGCTGATTGTGAAAACCATTTTATCGCTTCGTTGTAATCCTGATCGACATTTCGGCCTACGTGATACATTATGCCGAGCGAATATTGGCTGTTCGCGTCGCCTGCCTGCGCCTGGACAAGCAATTCATCAATTGACGGAGAGGAAGCCTTACATACGCTGTATGATGTAAAAATGACAATTAGCAGGAATAAACGTATTCGCATAATCAAAATCTGTAATCAGGTTGGCGTTATTATACAGACTCCAATTGTGCAAAACAAGCAATAACGCTTATAAAACCAGAGTTTTTCTTACGTATGATAATCGGCGTTAATTGTTACATAGCCTTTGCTCAAATCGCAGCCGTAGCAGAAATCGCTGGATTTTCCCGCACCGAGATTTACAACGATAGTATGCTCTTTTTGCGATATGATTTTGGAAACTTTTTTCGGGTCGAATTTGACCGGCTGGCCATTTTTGAATACTGTAACGCCGCCGATTGAGCAGCTTAATTTGTTTGTATTTAATTTAACGCCGCAGCTTCCGACCGCGCAGATGATTCTGCCCCAGTTCGGGTCGCTGCCGTGGATTGCGCATTTGACAAGGTCATAATCCGCAACCGCGCGGGCGGCTTTGATAGCTTCAACTTTTGATGCTGCGCCGTTGATTACGATTGTGAACATTCTCGTTGCGCCCTCGGCGTCGAGTGCCATCTGCTTCGCCAAATCTGTCATAAGCTCATCGAGTGCCGCCGCGAATTTTTTATAATTGCTGTCTGCCTTTGTGATTGCCTTGTTGCCAGCCAATCCTGATGCGAGGATTATCGCTGTGTCGTTTGTGCTCTGATGGCCGTCAACGGTCAGCTTGTTGAGCGAATTGCCGATAGCGTCTTTCAATGCAGTCTGCAAAAGATTTTTCGAGATGTTCGCGTCGGTTGTGATAAAGCACAGCGTAGTCGCCATATTCGGCCCAATCATTCCTGCGCCTTTGGTTGTGCCTGTGATTGCGACTGTCGCGCCGCCGAGTTTCAATTCTTTATACGCCTGTTTGCATTTTGTATCGGTTGTCATTATCGCGTGCGCGAAATCGCTGCCCGCATTTGTACTGCTCGATAGTTTCGCTGCTGCTATGATGATGCCGCTGCTGATTTTTTCCATCGGAAGTTGATGGCCGATAATGCCCGTCGATGCGATGAGAACCTGATTCGCTTTTGCGTCGATTAATTCCGCTGCTGTTTTGCACATCGTCTCTGCGTTGAGCAGACCTTGTTTGCCTGTGCAGGTGTTCGCGTTTCCGGAGTTGACGATGACAGCTTCTGTTACAGCGGATTTAATATGTTGTTTGCAGACGGTAACAGCCGCTGATACGACTTTATTGGTTGTAAAAACTGCCGCCGCTTTTGCGCCGCTCGGGCAGCAAATCATTCCGATATCTTTTTTGCCAGAAACTTTAATTCCGCCGCTTATTCCCGCCGCAAGAAATCCTTTTGGTGCCGTTAATGTTGTGTTTTTCATAATTTATCTTTACCCAATTAACATAGAAATACGATTGACTTATAGAACCCAAGTATTTATCATACATTATAATATTGTAAAATTAAAAAGCGAGGTGTTTTATGAATTGGCGTGATTATGTAATTTCCAATCCGGAGATTTGTCATGGTAATGCCTGCATTAAAGGTACAAGGATACCGGTATCTGTTGTACTGGATAATCTGGCAGCCGGTCTTTCCGCAGAGGAAATTATTCGCAGCTATCCGTCTTTGGGGCGTGAATCGATTTTGGCATCGATTGCTTACGCAGCAGAACTTGCACACGAACGTATTTTACCTATACCGGCCTGAAATTTATGCAATTCAAAATTGATGAAAATCTACCGGCCGAATTGTCAGAACTGATAAAACAGTCCGGATACGATTCCAAAACTGTATTTGAACAGCAGCTTGCGGGCGCTAATGATTCGCGACTTGGGGATGTTTGTCAAAAGGAAAATAGAATATTGGTAACGCTTGATACGGGCTTTGCTGATATAAGGTCATATCCTCCGAAAAACTATCCCGGCATAATTGTCTTGAGATTAAGCCGGAGCGATAAACAGTACATTTTGAAAATATTTGCAGATGTAATGCGTTTATTTACTGCCCAACAAATTGAAAAACGTTTATGGATTATCGAGGAAGGTAAATTAAGAATCAGAGATTAAACTCCGGCGTATAGGTTGTCTTTACAGTGATTTTATGTCCTTGCTTCTTGGGTCGTTTATATCGTCAGGCCCGTTTGTCAAAATGCCGTTCATCGCAATCGCTCTGAATTTTGCTGAAGGGTCGTAGAATGATATTGATGTATCGATTGTATTAACCATCATATCCGGCTGATGAGATTTTAATTCTTTTACAATTTCGCCATCCGGCTGAATAAAACATGAAGAATATGGGGCGATTTCACCGCACGAATTCGCCATACTCGCCCAGAAATAATTCGACGCGACGTTGGCCTGCATTGTTTGCCTGATTATGTGTCGATGAACGCTTTGTTCTTTTTGCCGTGCATTATAAAACGATTGCAATACGCACTGAACTTTCAGTTTATTAAGTTCCCGATAAATTTCCGGAAACCGCAAATCAAAGCAAATCAGCAATGCGCATTTAACGCTGTTAATCGTAAACGTTACAAATCGATTGCCCGGCGTGTAATGCATCAAATCGCTTTCAGTGCCGAACCTTTTATCGTATCGGTTTTCAATTTGTCCCTGCGGATTGATTAGATAAATGCAATTATGCGGCTTGTTCGGCGGCGTAAGTTTATGTGTACTGCCCAGTACGACCCAAAGGTGTAATTTGCCGGCAAGCGACATAATTTTCTTTGTCTCTTCGATAAGCAGCGACCAGTCGTAACCTTCGAAGCTGTCGAAATCCGCGCCTGCGTATCCGCTCAACGCGCATTCTGAAAAATGAACAATGTCAGCTTCGGCCGCTTTTGCGTCCTTGAGAAAATCCTGTATATACTCCGAGTTCCGCCTGATATGCTCGCTTACAGGAAACTGACACGTCGCGATTTTTAATTTTCCGTTTGCCACAGAGTTTTTTACCTTTTTTTATTAGCCACAGAGCTCACAGAGATACTAAATTATAGCCACAGAGAACACAGAGTTCACAGAGATTTATTTGTGTTCATTGTGGTTAATTCAATCTTCATTCTTCAATCTTAAATTCTTTCTGGCTATTTTAACCCGTCTGTTTCATCGAAACCATACATAATATTCATATTTTGCACAGCCTGGCCGGATGCACCTTTAATCAGGTTATCGACATCGCTGAAGATTACAATCTTATCTTTGCAGATTGTCGGATAAATATGACAATAGTTTGTGTTCGCGATATCTTTGAGCATCGGCGGAGCGTTAAGCACCTGCACGAAAGGTTCATTCTTGTAAAATTCTTTATAGAGCTCCGTCAACTTTTCAGCGGTGATTTTTTCTTTCGGCTGGCAATAGATTGTTGACATAATACCGTAATCGAACGGACCGACGTGCGGCTGGAAAAGCACTTCAACGTGTTTGCCCGCAAGTTCGCCTGCGATTTGTTCCATCTCCGGCTGATGACGATGTTTGCCGATTCCGTAAGCGAATAAGTTTTCATTCATATTCGGGAAATGGAAATTTTTCGACGGATTTTTGCCCGCGCCGCTTGCACCGGTAACTGAATTTACTATTACAGTCCCTTCGACAAGTTTGTTTTTCAAAAGCGGAGCAGTGCCGAGAATAAAAGTCGTCGGGAAGCAGCCGGGGTTGGCGATGAGTTTCGCGGTTTTGATTTTCTCGCGATTCAGTTCGCACAATCCGTAAACCGCCTGCTTGAGATTTTCTTTATCTGTATGCGGCTGGTAATATTTTTCGTAAACGCTGACGTCTTTGATTCGATAATCTGCGCTGAAGTCGATAACTTTCAGACCTGCCGTCAAAAGATTCGGAACAAACCCCATCGAAACTTTATGCGGCAGACAGCAAAGCGCGACTTTTGCGCTGCTGATAAGTTTGTTCATATTCAGCGGTTCGATTTCCAGCGAGCAGCGTCCTCTGAATCGCGGGAAGATGTCCGGCACTTTGCCGCATTCTTCCGGCAGAGCGGTCAGATATGTAAGTTTCGCCTGTGAATGGCGCATAAATATTTCGATTGCCTGTGCGCCGGTATATCCGCTGGCGCCGATGATTGCTACGGGTAACATAACTAAGACTCCTTTGTCGTATTATGAGTATTTTTCTGAATTTGATTTTCTATGTCTGACGATTTTAGTTTTCCCGCCAGTGCCAGACTGCACATATCTGCTTTAGGATAAATCAATTCGGCGCCCATTCCGAGAAAATACCAGAAAGGGGCGTAATATAACGCGATTTGTCCGTGTAGATTGTAAGGCAGCTTACTGTAATCCCATATCTTCAGTCCTGCGCCGGTGAAAAGGCATCCCGATATATATTCCACCGTGTAAATGTAGAGCATATAAACAACAGCTCTTGCAGGCAGCGGGAGTTTATGTTTTTTCAGGAAATCGGCTATCGGCATAAGCAGTATGGCCAGCAGGCCGTAATCGATAATCATCCATGGCGAACTGGCTCCGTACATATTTATGTTTCCATTTACAAGGTTTCTGATGGCTATCAAAAAAACTTCAAGAAGCATACCGAGAAGCCCGAAGATAAAAAATCGAAATATAATGCGTTTAGCGTTTATTTTTAAATTTCCCTATAAAAAAAAGGCCGCGTATCTTTTCGCGGCCATTGTAATATTCCATAATATATTTTGCAATTAGCGTTTTGAGAACTGGAATCTCTTTCTTGCGCCAGCCTGGCCGGGTTTCTTTCTTTCGACCATTCTGCCGTCTCTTGTCAGGTAGCCGCCGTCGCGAAGTGCCTGTAAAAGAGAAGGATCGTAGTTCTTCAGAGCCCTTGCGATACCCTGCATAACAGCGCCGCTTTGGCCTGTGATGCCGCCGCCATTGACGTTAACGAAAACGTCAAGGCTCTTTTCAGTCTTTGTTGCTTTTAACGGAGCGACAACGTTGCTGACATCCTGCGGGCGTGTGAAGTAGTTATCGAGTGCTCTGTTATTGATTTTGAACTCACCTTTGCCCGGTCTGATTCTGACTCTGGCAACGGAGGTTTTTCTTCTGCCTGTGCCCCAGGTATAACCGCCTTTTGATGCAGCTTTCTTGGTTGTTTGGCTTTCTGTCGAAAGCTTCAGTCCTGCCAGCGGGGTATTTGTGTTTGTAACGTTATCTGCCATATTATATTTCCATCAATTGGGTTAAAGTTCGATTTTTTCAGGTGCTTGAGCGGTATATTTATGCTCTGTGCCGCGACAAACTTTCAGTTTCTTGACCATTCTGTCGCCCATAGCACTCTTCGGAAGCATTCTCTTGACGGCCAGTTCGATAATCTTCTCTGGATTTTTCGCCATCATTTCCGGGAATGTGAGATATTTATGACCGCCCGGATAAAAAGTATAATAGTCATACAGTTTTGCTTCTTCTTTTTTGCCCGTCAGCTTGATTTTCTCAGCATTGAGCACGATAACATAATCGCCAGTATCAACGTGCGGAGTGTAGGTGGGTTTATGTTTACCCATCAGGATTGTCGCGAGTTTCACGGCCAATCTGCCTAAAATAGCCCCATCGGCGTCAACTAAAAGCCATTTATGCTGTACATTTTCATTTCTTGCTAAAAAACTTTTCATACGGATCCTACATAAAATTCACAAGTTACTACGCAGGTAAAGCGAAGCGGGTACCTAACTAAACCTTGCCGCGCGAAGTAATAATGCCAACTGGCATCATAGACTCTTTCTACAATTTTTGGAAAACGGCAAATTATACCTGCCTATACGGCTATGTCAACCATTATTTTGCAATAAAAAAGAAGTTTTAACACATAACCTGTTAAATAAAAGGAAGTTATAAGCATATAATACGAGTTTCAAAAATTATTCCGCTTGCATCCCTTTGGGGTCGGCAGGGAATTTAGCGAAACCTTGCGATGCGCGGGCAATGGTACCAATTGGCATTATGCTTGTCAATTTCTTATCTGATTGTTACACTGGTACAAGACTAATCTTAAGGAGAATAAGATTATGGCAGATAGTACGGATATATTTTCGGAAGTTGAATGGGGAGAGATAGCAAAAGCCCTCTCTTTGTCAAAACGTGAATCGCAGATTATCAAAGAACTTTTTGCCGACAACTCGGACAAAAGAATTGCATTGGATTTGGAGATAACCATTTCTACCGTCAGAACTCACATAAGCAGATTATTCAGAAAGCTCAATGCCGATTGCAGGATGGATGTAATACTCCACGTCTTTAGATGTTTCCGTGATAACTGCTGCAAACTCAACTGTCCCCGTCAGCGATGATAGCAGAAATACCGACTGTACGTGGTTTTGTTGACAGGTATAATACTCACCCCAAAGATGGGGATATGCGATAAGCGGTTAGAGTAAAAAGAAAATTGGAACAGGAGGCGATATTGTTTCATCGGGCAGTGTTATGGCCAATATCCCCGAACGGGTGAAGCTGATTTTGCTGGTAACAGATTTGCTTGCGATCAGAAGAAAATAATAGGAGAAAGGATAGAAGAAGATGTAAAAACAGGCTGTCTTTTAAGACAGCCTGTTTGCTTTTATGAATTAGACTCAAAACTAAAAACTGATTAACTGCATCCCATCGAGTTGCCGCAGTTGAAGCATTTATAACAGGAGCCGTTGCGGACGGTTATCGAGCCGCAAATATCGCACGCCGGTGCATCGTCCTGAAAATGCTCGAACTGTGCGTTGAACTGCTGCATTGTTGAGCCTTCGGTTTGTGTGCCGTCGCCTTTAACGACGGAACTTACTGTTGCGACCGCTCTGTCGGCCATGTCGGCAATTCTGTTCTTTTCAGTTTTTTCTTTTATTTCAACCACCTTAACCGCCGGCTTTGCCTGAACAGCCTTTACTTCCGCGATTTTTTTGGCAAGGTCTTTTGTTTTTTCTACCAGAACTTTTGCTGTTGTCGTTGTTTTGTTTGTAACCTGAACATTATCCCGATTCGGCGTGTTTTTTTCCGCGTAGCCCGGTATGAACTGACAGCCCATCCAGCAGAAGATATAATCAATCAGGCTCTTTGCGAACGGTATGTTCTTATTTGATGTCATACCTGCCGGCTCGAACCTTGCGTGCCTGAATTTATCGACAAGCGTAACAAGCGGAACGCCGTACTGCAGCGACATCGAAACGCACGTGCCGACGACATCCATCAAACCGCCGACGGTACTGCCTTCCTTGGCCATCGTGATAAACAGTTCACCCGGCTGCCCATCGTCATAAAGACCGACAGTCAAATAGCCTTCGTGTCCTGCGACCGAGAATTTATGCGTAATGCTCTTTCTGGTTTCCGCAAGTCTGCGTCTGTATGGTTTCGGCGGAGCGGTAATGACTTTCGTTTCTTCTTTGGCCTCGCCGTCTTTATGTTCATCGGTTTGCACCGGCTGAAGCATCTTTGAGCCGTCGCGATAAACAGCCACTGCTTTCAGCCCCATTTTCCAGCCTTCCATATATGCCGAGCTGACTTCCTCTGCGGTTGATTCTTTAGGCATATTGATAGTCTTGCTTATCGCGCCGCTGATAAACGGCTGAACAGCGGCCATCATTTTCAGATGTGCCATATAATGGATGCTGCGAACGCCTTTTTGTGCCTTGAAAGCACAATCAAAGACCGGCAAATGTTCCTTATCAAGTTTTTTGCTCGTCTCGATGGTATCGTCTTTATCGATATCGTCGCATATTTGCTTGATATCGTCGGCGCTGT
Organism: Planctomycetaceae bacterium; assembly: GCA_021371795.1. Classification (NCBI taxonomy): domain Bacteria; kingdom Pseudomonadati; phylum Planctomycetota; class Planctomycetia; order Planctomycetales; family Planctomycetaceae; species Planctomycetaceae bacterium. The sequence continues at coordinate 94,988 of JAJFVK010000002.1, forward strand.
AGCCGAGTCTTTCCAGTGCCATCGGGACGGTTTTATTTACGATTTTTAAAATTCCACCGCCTGCGAGAAGTTTATATTTCACCAGTGCTATGTCCGGCTCGACTCCCGTCGTATCGCAATCCATCATAAATCCGATAGTGCCTGTCGGAGCAAGAACCGTAACTTGTGCGTTTCTGTAACCGAATTTTGTGCCCGCATCAAGTGCCTGGTCCCAGGCGTCTCTCGCTGCGCTTAGCAGATAATCCGGGCAATTAACTTCAGATATATTTTTGCACTGCTGACGATGCATATCGATAACGTTCAGCATATATTGTGCGTTTTCGTGATATTTGTCGAATGTTCCCTTAACGCCGGCAATTTCCGCGCTGGCGATGTATGCGGTACCGGTCAAGATTGCCGTAATAGCAGATGCGATTGTCCTTGCCTGTTCGCTGTCATAAGGAAGGGCAAGACTCATAATCAAACTGCCTAAATTGGCATAACCAAGTCCCAATGCCCTGAAATTATGACTGTTTTCAGTGATTGGAGCGTTTGGGTAACTGCCGTTATCAACAAGAATTTCCTGTGCGATAACGTATAATCTTGCAGCGGTCTTGAACCTTTCGACGTCGAACGAGCCGTCTTCGTTTCTGAACTTAATCAGGTTAAGCGAAGCCAGGTTGCAGGCCGAATCGTCGATGAACATATATTCACTGCACGGATTCGATGCGTGAATTGGACCTGCTGCCGGGCAGGTATGCCATTTGTTGATTGTGGTATGATATTGCAGACCGGGGTCGCCGCAAAGCCTTGTCGCTTCAGAAAGTAAGTCGAATAATTCGCTTGCCTTATATTTTACCGATGGTTTGCCGGTCGTAACTTCGGTGGTCGTCCATTCTTCGTCTTTTTCAACAGCTTCCATAAATTCGTCAGTTACTCGTACCGACAAATTGGAATTCTGGAACATAACGCTGTTGTATGCTTCGTTATTGAATTGGCCGCCATAACCAGCATTGATAAGAGCGCGAGCTTTTTTCTCTTCCTCCATCTTGGCACTGATGAATTCTTTAATGTCAGGATGCGATACCATTAACGACTGCATCTTGGCGGCACGTCTTGTTTTTCCGCCGGACTTTACAACAGCTGCGATTTGGTCATAAACACGCATAAAGCTAAGCGGGCCTGATGGCTTTCCGCCGCCGGCGAGTTTTTCCTTACTGCTGCGGAGAGTTGAAAGGTCTGTGCCGGTGCCCGAGCCGTGCTTGAAGAGCATTGCTTCGCTGGCCGCCAGACTCATAATATCTTCCATTGTGTCTTTTACAGACTGGATGAAACAGGCCGATGCCTGCGGATATTCATAACTGCTCTTGCATGGAACAGCTTTATTTAACTTGTTATCCCAATGATAGTTATGTTCGCTGCCCTCGATACCGTAAATATCTTTAAGCCCGACATTGAACCATACCGGCGAGTTGAACGAGCCGTATTGATTAACGCACAGCCATGTAAGTTCGTTGTAGAAGTTTTCGGTATCGGTTTGGGTTGCGAAGTAGCCGTCTTTTTGGCCGCGGTCAGCGATTGTTCGGCAGACTCTGTGAACGAGCTGTTTTACTGAATTTTCACGATGTCCGGTCTCGATATCGCCGTAGAAGTACTTGCTGACAACGACTTTTGTCGCAAGTTGGCTCCAGGTAGCGGGAACTTCGACGTTATTTTGTTCAAAAATGACCTCGCCGCCGTCGCCGGTGATTTTTGCCTGTCTGGTTTCCCATTCAAGCTGGTCAAAAGGATGGATTCCAGGTGTAGAGAACTGCTGATTTACTTTCAGTCCTCTTAATCTCGCATTAGGTGTATTCTTCCAATTATTCATACCGCTTTTATCATTTCCGTTCAAAAAACCATTCGAATTGCCGGCCATAGTCAGTTGCCTCCCTGCAAAACACGCTTCCGTGCGGTTTATATATGTTTATCAAACAATACACTACATATTGTGATATTTAGGGTTTTAAAACAATATATAGGTGTTAGTCACGTCCCTCCTATACTACGCCTATGAATATTTTTTTCAATCTAAAAAACGGAAAAAAATATTAACGTTTTGTTAGTCCTTGTGGATTATGAACCTGCGCCAAAAAAAATTTCTAAAGAATTTTTAAAGAGTATAAATTTCCTAAAACAGTTATTCGTTAGATTACGATTTTTTCATACGTAAATTATTATCGGACGTTGGGTTAGTGCGATAGAGTAGCGGTGATGAAGTTTTTAAGGGATAATTGATTTAAAAAAGATATAATGATATAGTTTGTTAGTTGATTATTACGGAGAATGAAAAAGTTATCTGTGTCATGATTTATGAAAACTTATGAAAAAGTAAGATTTTTCTTGAACTTTCCTATGTATATATGCGATACTATGTATAGGAAGCCCGCCAAGCCTCTGTCTTCGGACAAGCTAAATCTGGTGGGCGTTTCTTTTTAGGGGGATAGATGAGGTACACAAAACCACCTCTTTCATTCGAGCAACAGGCGGAACTTCTTATATCCCGCGGTCTTGAAGCTGATAAAAATGACCTTGTGTCAAAACTCCGTGTTGTAAATTATTATCGTCTTAGCGGATATTGGTACCCATTTCGTGAGCAGGGGAGTGAAAATTTCAAACCGCACACAACACTTGAAAAAATCTGGCGAAGGTATGCTTTTGATCGACAGCTTCGATTGCTGACTATGGATGCTGTCGAACGTGTGGAAATTGCAGTCAAGACAAGCATAATCTACTATCACAGTCATAACTGGGGAGCATTCGGGTACACTGCCAATATGTATTTACCAAATCTCGATGAAAAACGATATGCGGTTTTTATGGAGAAGATTAATGAGACAACTTCGCACAGCAAAGAGGGATTTGTCGAGCATTTCAAAACAATTTACGGCGATACACATTCCCTTTTGCCATTGTGGATGGCTGCGGAGATTATGACATTTGGAATGATGCTGACAATGTTCAGAGGTATTGAAATGAAATTACAGCAGGCGATTGCTCGTGATTTTAATATTTCTGACAAAGTTTTTCTTTCGTGGCTTGTGGCGATAAACACAATACGAAATGTTTGCGCTCATCACGGAAGATTAAGAGACAGGGTATTGGATTATACGCCGATGATACCGCGAACAAATAAATATCCGGAATGGCACAATCCTGTTAACATTCCACAAGACCGAATATTCGGTATCCTGACTATATTAAAATATATGATGAATATCATTGCTCCCCAAAGCGGTTGGAGTGAGCGATTCAAAAGTTTGCTGGATCAATATCAGGAAATACCAATAACATCTATGGGGATGCCGACAAACTGGCTGGATTGTCCTATATGGGCATTAAATGCGTCATTGCATTGAAGTAATATTTTGATGGCGGATAAATTCACAAAAATTCGAGAAATGATTAAGACGTTTCCAACTGGGCCGGGCTTGTATTTTATGAAAGATGCGAACGGTACGGTTCTTTACGTCGGCAAAGCGGCCAATCTCCGCTCCCGCGCCGGCAGTTATTTTCAGCCGGCAGCGGACATTGAGTCCACCCGCGGGCCGAAAATCGCCGAAATGCTCAAAAAAGTCGCCGAAGTGGATTTTCTCGAAACACAAAGCGAAGTCGATGCTCTTCTGCAGGAAGCTCGGCTCGTCAAGGACATCCGCCCGCCATACAATTCCGATTTGACCGACGATAAATCATTTCCGTATCTTGAAATTACAATCCGCGATGACTACCCCGGCGTTTACATCACGCGCCAGCCGCGCGAAAAGAGTAAATTGTTCGGCCCATTCGCCGGCGTGGGCGACTTACGAGCCGCAATGGTTGTGCTGCAAAAGATTTTCAAATTCCGAACCTGCGGCCTTGAGATTGACGAATCAGACGACAAGCGAAAATTTTTCAGACCCTGCATATTATATAGTATCAAACAATGCATCGCTCCGTGCGCCGATTATATCAGCAAAAAAGATTACCGAAAAAACATCGCCGATTTGATTAATTTTTTAAATTCAAAACGAACGACAGTCCTGCGCGAACTGAATCAGCAGATGGAAGCTGCCGCAAAGACTATGGATTATGAAGCCGCTGCGATGTATCGCGACAGGATTCGATTGATAGAAAATCTCGACAAGCGAGGCTCACTCGATGAAAATGTTCAGCCGGAGGTTTTCTTTACCGACCCGACCGAATCACTTGAGAAATTGCAAAAACTGCTCGGCAGTGCAAATCATATCCGCATAATCGAGGGTTTCGATATCGCGCACATCGGTGGCTCTGAAACTGTCGGCTCACTTGTACGTTTTATTGATGGCAAACCTTTTAAAGCTGGCTACCGAAGATACAAAATCAAAACCGTCAAAGGTGTTGATGATTATGCGTGTCTGAAGGAAGTTTTATTGCGAAGATTTTTCCACGCCGCCGCAGGCGAAGAGCTTTGGCCTGATTTGGTTTTGATAGATGGCGGAATTGGTCAGCTTCACGCAGCCGAAGATGCGTTTAAGGAATTGAAAGTTATACCGCCGGTTTTGGCTTCGCTTGCGAAAAAGGAAGAGATAATTTTCGTGTCAGGAAAAAACGAACCGTTGAAGCTGCCCGCCAATAATCCGGCAAAAAAACTTTTGCAGTATGTCCGCGACGAATCGCACCGTTTCGCGCAGCATTACCACCATATCCTCCGCCGCAAAAAAATGCTTAACGAATAAACCCAAACACCACATTGTCATTCCCGCGAAAGGCGGTTGGAGCGTTATCGCAAACCCCTTTGGGGGAATCTATACCGTTATATTACTATATCTGTGCATTTCTTTAAACGTACATTATTCCCAAAACGTTTTTTATCTTTACAGTTTTTTAACTGTTTGTAGATTTTTTGCATAATCGCTGATGCTTTTACTTCGCCGTTTTTGCCAAGCGTTTCGTTTGAAGTGTAAATCACAATTTCATCGGCCAGTTTTTCTTTTAAGAAAGATGTTATAACTTTTGCTCCGCCTTCGACAAGCAGTTGCTGAACATTCATTTTGCCGAGTCTGGTCAGAACATCGTTTAAATTTCTGCCGTTGAAAACATAAACAGGCCATTTTTTTGCGGTCTTTATTAAATTACAGTTTTGCGGCAGTTTGGATTCTTTGCCGAGAACTATTCTTAAAGGCTGCCTGCCATTGTCCGGCCTGACTGTAAGCATTGGGTTATCTTCGAGAACGGTATTTATGCCGACAAGCACTGCCTGTACTCGCCTGCGGATTTTTTGAACGTCTTTTCTGCTCACGGCGTTGCTTATCCATCGTTTGCTGTCGTTTCGTGCGAGAAAACCATCTTTGCTCTGTGCCCATTTGACGATTACATAAGGTTTTTTTGTCCTGGCGAATTTGAAAAATGGTGCGTTTAATTCTTTGGCTTGTTTTTCACAAACTCCGCAGACAACTTCAATGCCCGCTTTCTTGAGAATCTTAAAACCTTTGCCTGCGACTTTTTTTGTCGGGTCGCCGACAGCCGCAACGACTTTTTTGATACCTGCTTTGATAACCGCATCTGTGCAGGGCGGCGTTTTCCCAAAATGACAACAGGGTTCAAGCGTTACATACAGTGTCGCACCTTTTGGCGAAACTTTGCAGTTTTTCAATGCGTTGATTTCCGCGTGCGGCCCGCCGAATTTTTCGTGGAATCCAGCGCCGATGATTTTGCCATTTTTGACAATGACAGCACCAACCATCGGATTCGGCTCAACATTGCCCTCACCTTTTTGAGCGAGCAGCAAAGCGATTTTCATGAATTTGATATTTGTCGTCATTATTCTTTACCTATCATCTGAATGAATTCTTTTTCATTGATGATATTTACGCCCAACTCATTTGCTTTATCGAGTTTGCTTCCTGCCTCGGTGCCTGCGAGCACATAACTGGTTTTTTTGCTGACGCTTGAACTAACTTTGCCGCCGTTTTCTTTTATCAATCGCTCGATTTCTGAACGGCCATATTTTTCCAGCGTGCCGGTAACAACAAAAGTTTTGCTTTCGAGTTTATTGCTCTGCTGTGTTTTCTTTTGAATTGTGTTTACGCCTGCCGCGATTAATTTATCAATTATTTTTAAATTTCGGTCGTCGTGGAAATATTCATAAATACTCTTCGCAAGTACCGGCCCAATTTGGTCGATGTTCGTCAATTCTTCTTCGGTTGCATTTTTCAAATTATCAATAGCGCCGAAATGCTGCGCGAGAATTTCAGCGTTCTGCTGACCGACGTGCAGTATCCCCAAAGCGGCTAAAAGTCTTGCCAGTGTTTGCGATTTGCTTTTCTCGATACCGTCCAGAACATTCTCTGCGCTTTTCTGTGCCATCCTGTCTAACGAAAGCATTGTGAAGATATCCAGCTTGTACAAATCTGAAAAATCTTTTACCTGTCCTTTATCGACAAGCTGTTCGATAAGAGCGGGGCCTAAATTTTCAATATCCATTTGGTCTCGGCCTGCGAAGTAGCGAAGTTTTTCTTTCAGTTGAGCAGGGCAGCTTGAACTTACGCATCGAATATAAACGCCGTTATCGTCTTTCTTGACGTTCGCGCCGCAGACCGGACATTCAGTCGGCGGATGAAACGGTTTTGTTTTCGCAGACCTGTGTTCTTTTTTTACCTCGACAACCTGCGGAATAATTTCGCCCGCCTTTTCGACAATGACCGTATCGCCTTGACGAATATCAAGTCTTTCAATTTCATCGAAGTTATGCAGACTTGCGCGTTTGACTGTTGTTCCCGCAAGTTGCACAGGCTCGAAATTCGCCACCGGCGTTAATATGCCCGTCTTGCCGACCTGCACTTCAATCGACAGCACAGTTGTTTTCGCCTGTTCCGGTGCATATTTATACGACATACACCATCGCGGCGCTCTGCCGGTTGTGCCGAGCGTTTCGTGATGGCCGAGCTGGTCAACTTTTATTACTAATCCATCAATTTGATAATCGAGTGTGAATCTTTGCTTTTCAAATTTTTCACAGAACTTTATGACTTCCTCGATGTCTTTTGCTTTTGTAGTATTTTCATTTACCGGAAAACCGAATTCTTTTAATTTCTGTAAACTGTCATAATGTGTTTGGGCGATTGGCTCGTTTGTTTCGCCCAGCGAGTATGCGAAGAACGATAAATTTCTTTTCGCTGTAATTTTTGGGTCAAGTTGTTTGAGCGAACCTGCCGCGGCATTTCGTGGATTGGCAAATAAAGGCTCACCGTTCTTTTCTTTTTCTTCGTTGAGTTTGGCGAATGCTTTTTTCGGCATATAAACTTCGCCGCGAACTTCCAGCACTGCCGGCGGAGTATCGTGAAGTTTGAGCGGGATTGATTTTATGGTTTTGATGTTGTGCGTAACGTCGTCGCCTTTGCTGCCGTCGCCGCGCGTTGCGCCCAGAACTAAAATTCCGTTTTCATATCGAAGACTCATAGCAAGGCCGTCGATTTTCAATTCTACGACGTAACTGTATTTATCTGTTTCGAGTAATTTCGCGACACGCTTGTCGAACGCCCGCAGTTCTTCTTCGCTGTATGTGTTATCGATGCTTAGCATTGGTTTTGCGTGTGTTACCTGTTTAAAGCCGTCGATGGGCTGACCGCCGACGCGCTGCGTTGGCGAATCGGATGTGATTAATTCGAGATGCTGTTGTTCGAGTTTTTTCAGTTCGGCAAAAAGTTTATCATATTCATTGTCGGAGATTTGCGGATTGTTCTCGGAATAATAGAGATAATCGTGCTTTCTGATTTGCTCCCGCAGCGATTCAATTTTTTGTACAATTTCAGATTTCATATTATTAATATCTATTCATAAAAAAACCCGCACCTGATATTCAGATACGGGTTGTTATTGTAAACGTTTATTTTGTGAAAATAAATTAAATTATTTGGTGCTGCCTGCCGGAACCAAGTACAGTTCAACACGTCTGTTCTTTGGATTGCCTTTATTGCCGGCTTCATTAGCTTCAAGCGGTCTGTATTCGCCGTAGCCTTTTACGCCCATACGTTTCGGATTAACGCTGCTTGATTCCATAACTTTCTCAACGGAAATCGCTCTGTGAACTGAAAGATGCCAGTTTGTCGGGTGTGCGCTCATTGTTTCCGACTTCTTAATCGGCATATCATCAGTGTGGCCGATGATTGTAACATCGAAGCCTTCAGCGGCGTGCGAATTGATAATCACGCAGAGTTTTTTCAGCATTTCAACGCCGTTCGGCGCTACAACATCGCTGCCTTTTTCAAACAGCAAATCGCTTTTGAACTTAACCATTCCGGTCGCTTCGTCGAAGGTAACCATATCCGGATTTTCAGCCGCGAATTTTTGCAGCTCGCTTGCCAGTTCAGGCGGAAGTATCGAGCCGCCGAGTTGACCCTGCATCTGTTTAATCAATGCTTCTTTCTGTGCGATGTCAGCTTCGAGCGCCGCGATTTTCTTGTTCAGTGCATCGAGGTCTGTATCCAAACCTGCCTGACAGTCGGCAAGTTGTTTTTCTAATTGTGCCATTTTTAATTTAGCGACGTTGAGCTGACTTTCAAGTTCGTCGATACGAAGCTGCTGATTGCGGTTACGTACTTTTAAATCGTCAACTTCACGCTGATTAACACAGCCGCTGCCTAACAGCGCGAGAGTTAATGAGACTGCTACGAGACATGTGATATTTTTGAGCTGCATTTTTATTGTCCTTTCCTGACAAAACCGTTCACTGATTTAGTGAACTTAATCCGTTATTAGTACTGATAATACTGTTACAGTGCAAAATCCTATCACAAGCAAAAATGAAATGCCAATAAAATTTGCTGAAAAAATTGCTGACAACCCGGCATACAGCCGATTCGAGGTGTCTATATATCCGCAGACAAAGGCCTTAAAATCAAACGTTACATTTCTAACAAAGAACGTCAGCTATGTTATTTTTTAGCTTTCTTTTCTTTTGGCGGTTTTGGAGCCTTTGGTGCTTTCGGAGCTTTCGGTGCCTTTGGAGCTTTTGGCTTCTTAGGTGCGCCGGAAACAGATGCCACCAGAACGCCGATAATCGTAGCGCCTGCCAGACCTGCCGCAACATACCATATTATAGGACCAACTGCCGATACTACAGGCAGATTTACAGGTTTAAAACCTGCGATAACTACAATTGCGCTATACACTAACACGATGAACGGAATGAAGAGTAACGCTCCGAACACATTGCTTGTCGTGTCAGCCGGTGCTTCATAAGCTATTGCTGCTCCGACAGGTACAGCCGATGGCTGCTGTGGAATATCATCTGGAACATCAACGATATCCTGCTCTTGCGGAGAAGCCTGGAACATTTTGTCATCTTCGGCTGCCGGTGCTTCTTCCATCATTGACGGCAATGGAGGAGTCTGATCGATGCCTCCCGCCTGTGCTCCTGCGTTTTCAGGATAAATATCGTCGAGCACTGCGCCAAGCGAAGTATCGTCTGCCTGCAGAGAAAGGTCTAACAATCCCGAACCGCTGCCTGCGCCTTCGAGGTTGATATCTTCGTCGAGTCTTGCGATACTGCCGTCGTCGAACGAGCCTTTCTGGTCGAGCGGTTTCGGCTGCTTGTCAAAAACTTTTGTATCGCCGCTGGCATCGTCTGAAATTTTGTAGCCTGTATCAGAATCGCTCAATACATTGATTGTTTCGCCGCCGGCTGCGATTTTCGTATCGCCGCTGGATGTATCCGGCCCCTGTGAACCGTCTAAAGAGATGCCGCTGCCTGTTGCGCTTGAAGGGCCTGCCGTTTCTGCCGGTGAAAGCAGTACTTCACTGCCGCTGCTCTTTGTGCCCGCAAGCGGCGTTTCGTCGAGTTTTTCATCGCCGAGCAGTTCGCCGGTTTCGTCGAGTTGGAAATTTGTTTCAAGTTTTTTATCGCCTGTTCCCATCAGAACGTCGAGTTCTTCGGGAGCCAGCGAGACTTCGCCGGATTCATCAATGGAAATTTCTAAAGAATCGTGCAAGTTTACCGGGCCGCCTTTGCTGGAAGATGCAATCGCGTCAACGTCCTCGATTTTGTAGAAAGGTTTGTTGCCGTCGCGAAATTCACGAAGCTTGCCTTCTTTGACAAGGTTTGTAATCTCTTCTTTGCTCTTAGCGAGCTTTTCAACAGCCTGGTCTAATGTGTAGAATTTTCCAGCCATGAGAATTTCCTATTATTTTATAAGTTAAATTATTGCTTTGCCGTTAGTTATAATTAGCTACCCATTTTAACACATTATAACTTTGAATGCAAGCAGTTCAAGTTTTTTAATAAACTATTGCTAATACACTATTTCGACTTGAATATATCGAACTTTACGAGCCCGAACTTTTGCAAAATATATTGCAGCATTGTATAAAGTGTTAGCATGCCATATCTTATGCTCCGCGGCAGATTTATGCTGGACGCCTCCTGAAAATATCGGCAGGGCACGGGAGCGTCGGAAATTTTAAAGTTAAAATATGCAGACTGGGCAAGAAATTGTGAATCGAAAACGAAATCGTCTGAATTTCGTTCGTAAGGAATCTTCTCGAGAACCGCTCGTTTGTAAATCCTGAACCCGCTGTGAAAATCGCCGAGATTCTGGCCGAGAATCAGGTTTTCCGTAATAGTTAACATTCTATTGCACAGGTACTTATATAACGGCATACCCGATTCGAGCGTTTCTTTTCGTGTTCGGATTCTGCTGCCGAGCATTACATCCGCAACGCCGGTGGTCAGATAGCCAACGAAAAACGGAATCAATCGGCCATCATACTGATAGTCAGGATGCAGCATTACAATAATGTCCGCGCCGCGCTCCAGAGCGGCTTTGTAGCAGGTCTTCTGGTTTCCGCCGTAACCTGTGTTCTTTTCGTGTTTTATGACCGTAAGGCCGAGCTTTTGGGCCAGCTCGACGGTGTTGTCTTTACTGCAATCGTCAACGAGGATTATATCCTTGCGGAACTCCGGCGGAATGTCGTTGAGCGTCGCTTCGAGAGTCGCGGCCGCGTTGTAGGCGGGCATTACGATTACAGTCTTTAAATTTTCGTAACTTATTTTTAACAAGTGAGTTGCAACCTTTATTTGTTATTTAACAGCTACGACTTCCTTGACTTCGGGAACTCTCTGCTTGAGCAGCCGTTCAACGCCCATTTTCAGAGTCATAGCCGCACCCGGACAGCCTTTGCAGGCGCCCTGAAGGCGGACTTTTACGGTATTGTCTTCGGTAAGTTCGACGAATTCGATATCGCCGCCGTCGTTTTGAAGCATCGGCCTGATACCGTCGATTACTTCTATCACCTGGTCTTTTATGGACTTACCGCCGTGGCATCCGCAATTTTCACACATATTTTAAGCTCCGTTAATAAATTACATAAGGCAGGGATTATAACAATTGTTGGGGAAAAATAAAAATCAAATATCCGCTTTTGCGGACAATTCTTATAGCAGGGGATAGAACGTAGAACACAGAACTTAGAACATAGAATAGTGAAAAATCCGAAATCCTAAACTCTAAATCCTCTGTAAAAATGCGCACGGGAATTCCTGCACAAATCTTGCATACTGGCGCGTTATTTCAGCAAAAAATCGTTCAAAACACGTCAAAAACACATTGACTTGCGCACATTTAAACGAAAAAACACCTGACTTGCACATATTTACACGCAAAAACAGTCAAAAACAGCAAATTCCTCTGCTTTTTGACAATTTTCGTCCCCCTAAAGGGGATTTTCGCTTCGCTTCAACAACTTAAATGCAACTGAATGAAAGTAAAATGAAGTGGAATGCACTGGAAACAACTGGAAATCAACTGGAATGCACAGAAAAAACAAAAAATGACAACAGATTTTTTTAACTGCGAATTACGCAGATTTCATTGAGTGTATTTCACCACCGAAGGCACAAAGAAAGTTTTAAATTTTTAATGCTTAATTTTTAATTGTGGAATGCTACGCGGAAATTTGATTTGATAGGAAATGCACCGGACACCTTTAATTCTTGGACACCTTTAATTCTTGCCTTTAGTTCTTGTTATTTTTCAAATAGAAATGAAAAGTGCTTACTTTTGGAAAACAGTGTGATATAATCCAGACTCGGGATACAGAATAAAAGGAGTTAGAAGGAAATATTAATTTTATGGATATTTTGGATGACATTGGACATATGGCACAGTCAGCAGCCTGTAAATTGCATGTAAAAAGTGCGCTTAATCCTATGTTATGGCTTAGTGCAATAACAGTACCTTTACTTCTTACTTTTGCATATTGTTTTCGTGACATTAAGCAAATAATGTTCTTACTCGTTATTATGGCATTGGTACCTGTTGGATTTACTTGCTTAGGCTTTGTTTACTTCGCACTTTTCAAACCCGAGAAACTTCAATCCGAAGATTATCAAATCCGACACGAATCTTTACAAATTATTCAGCAAAAGAGTGGGCAAAAAATATTTCCATCTGCAACGATTGAGGCTATAGCCAATCCTGATAGACCTAGGCTGATAAGTGGGGTAGATAATGCTTAAACCATATCTTCTCATTTTTGACGCCAACTATGGCAGTAGACAAGATATACTCGATTATCTAGATACATGTCCAGATGTAAAACATTGGTTTGCATTTATGCCCATGGGAATAATCATAATTTCAGACAAAACTGCAAACGAGTTATGTAAACTTTTCCAAAATAAATATCCTAATCGACTTCATCTGATTACAGAAATCACAAAGGGCAATAATGATGGGTGGTTACATAAAAAGGTCTGGGACTTTATTAATGCCCCCCAATCATCTGGACGTTGGTCGTAGTTCTTTAATTGCGGGAAAAATAGAACTTCCAACATCGAACTTTGAACATCCAACTTCCAATGTGGAATTTGATTTTCTTATGTCGTTGATTTCGGCAGCAAAAAAGTTACCGGCAAAAATCGGCAGTTCCTAATTATTCCTTACTCTTAGACTGTAATAAACATCATATACATTGCCTAATAAAGCTTTATTTTTTAGAATTGGCTGTCGTGAGAGTATTTCATAGTTATTCGGATCATATCCGTTATCAGACAACAATTGTTCAAGCATTTCCATTCGATAAGCTTCCCCATTTTCGTCTAAAGTATGTATAGAATCTGCGAACGCTCTATATTTAAAACAATCATATCCTTCCACACATTTCTCAACAGGTTCTAGATTGGTGCACATTTTATCCATATTTGCACATCCCGTACAAATCCATAAAATTAAAAACACAAAGAACGTTATTGAATAATTTTCTTTTAATCTCATAAAATTATTATATTTCCCTTTTCGTTATTCTCAATGAGAAAAATCCTTTATATTTAGTATTTGGCATATGGTATTTTGTATTTAGGTTAAAATTCAAAAAACAAATTCCACAATCTAAGTTCTATGTTCTCGATTCTATGTTCTGGTATTTCATCTTGTCAAAACATGCTTTTTATACTATACTTTGCAAACTTTTTAACTCATTAATTAGACTAAAGATATGAATGTTTTTGAAATACTGAAAAAAGACCCGAACTGCAATGCGCGGACGGGTATCCTAAATACCGGGCACGGCAAAATCAAAACGCCGGTGTTTATGCCGGTCGGCACTCGCGCGACTGTCAAAGGCCTTCTGCCCGCACAACTCTCTGACGCAGGTTCGCAAATCATCCTCGGAAATACATTTCACCTGATGCTCCGGCCGGGCACCGAAATCATCGAAAAAATCGGCGGCCTGCACAAGTTTATGGCGTGGGACAAACCAATCCTCACCGACAGCGGCGGCTTTCAGGTTTTTTCGCTTAGCGAAATAAATAAAATCGACGACAACGGTACGGAGTTCGCCAGTCCTTACGACGGTGCGAAAATCAAACTCGACGCAATCAGCGCAACCACGATTCAAAACAAACTCGGCGCCGATATTATAATGTGTTTCGACCAGTGTCCGGCTCACGATGCACCTGAAAAGGAGCAGTTAAAAGCCGTCGAACGCACAATTCGCTGGGCGGGCTTATGCAAAAAACATCATCAAAATGATAAACAGCTTCTTTTCGGGATCGTGCAGGGGCAAACAGACCTAAATCTCCGCAAATCCTGCGCAGATGAATTAATAAAGCTGGATTTCCCCGGCTATGCGCTCGGCGGGTTGAGCGTTGGCGAAGGCACGGAGCAAATGTTGAAAACCGTGCGTTTTGCAGCACCGCTTCTGCCGGAACATAAGCCTCGATACCTGATGGGCGTCGGTACGCCTGCGGATTTGATTCAATGTGTCGAGGCGGGCATTGATATGTTCGACTGCGTAATGCCGACACGAAATGGCCGAAATGCGTTGGCTTTCACATCCGAAGGTCCGATAAGGCTGCGAAATTCGATGTTTATTGACGACCCTGCACCCATAGATTCGCAATGCGGCTGTTATTGCTGTCGAAATTTCACTCGTTCTGCCATCCGGCACTACTTTAATGTTGGTGAAATGCTCGGGCCGATACTACTTTCGCTGCATAATATCGTTTTTTATCATAATTTGATGGACAAAATACGCGAAAACGTGGAAAATGACACGTTTCCAAAATGGGCGGCATCGGCTTTGCAAAGTCCTGCCTATGCCCGCAGTAGTCAGGCGACTGACGATAAGAATAATTAAAATGAAACAAGAGAAAGGAATAGTATGAACATGTACTGGATTTTAGCAGAAAGTAATACCCCCGCGAAGGATGTCGTTAAAGCAGACGATATCAACGCACAGCAGCAGACCGCAACCACAACAAAAACGACCGCCGATGCAAACGGCGTTGCGGCACCTGTGAAGAAACCGCAGCCTGCGTATCAAACATTTATTTTCCTTGGTCTGATGGTTGTGCTTCTTTATTTTATGATGTTCAGAGGCCCGAAAAAACGCCAGCAGCAGCAGGACCAGATGGTCAAGGCTCTGAAGAAGAACGACAGAGTTCAGACTATCGGCGGAATTCTCGGCACGATTTTAGATGTCAGCGATACAGAAGTTACGCTGAAAATCGATGAATCAAATAATACCAAAATCAAAGTAGTACCGTCAGCGATTAGCAAGGTACTTGGCTAATATATTGATTTGATAATTTTTTTTCAGGGAACCATTCGTATGGATAAAAATGTTGTTCGTTTCGGATTTTTGGCGGTACTAATTCTTACGATTTTTGCGGCAGTGAATCTTTGGCCGCCAGATGAAAAACTCAAACCCGGTCTTGATTTGGCCGGCGGTACGAGTCTTATTTATGAAATCGATACGACCGGTCTGGCCGGCTCGGAAACCGATAATCTGGCACAGAAACTGGCTCCGATTCTGATGAAAAGAATTGACCCGGGCAACGTGCAGAACATCATTATGCGTCCGCAGGGCGATACGAGAATTGAAATCCAGGTTCCCCTTGCAAGCGCCGATACGCACAGAAGACGCGAAGCTTATGATACGGCTCTTGCGGATATTATGCAGGGCAATATAAACCTTGCGGTTATCAAACGCGCTTTGACAAAAGACGCTGCTGAAAGAGAAACACTCTTCGCACAGTATGCCGGCGACAGCAACGACAGAAAGACGATTCTTGAAAGTCTTGCGACGAGCCATGATGCGAAAAGGGCAGCACAGGAAAAACGCGACGCATTCGTCAAACAGCTTAATGACATTTCTGAAAATCTCACCAAGTCGGGCGTAGCAGTAGATACGCTGGCTTCACTTGCTTCGCAGGATGCCAATGCACAGCAGACGAGCATTGACGGTCTGGTCGCCAATATTTCCTCTGACAAGGCCAAGAAGGCACGCGGACAAATCGAACAATATATAAATATTCAAAAGCAGTGGGCACAGGTTGTTAATCTTTTGACGGCGCCTGAAACCGGATTGAACGCGGTTTACAGAGCGGCTGAAACCAACTTGAGCAATTTCAATCTGAATACCGAAACGCTTACGGCTGTGCTTGATATGCCGGAGAGATCTTCAAAGCGTGCGGAGATGATTTCGCAGTTCAAGAGCAGATTTCCGGCAAGAGTAGAAAAAATCGATGCGCTGGTATCTGCGTTTACCAATTATCGTTCGGTACGCGGAAGAATCGACGGCCCGGATGACGTTAAGAGAATGCTCAAAGGTGCCGGCGTTTTGGAATTCCGCATTCTGCCGAAAGACGGCGACGGCAGAACAAACAAAGATGAATTGAACTCTTATGTTGAGGCGCTCAAGACGAAAGGCTCGAAACTCGCGTCGGACAGCAAATATGTATGGATTGAAATAGAAAATCCAAAAGACGGCACATGGCAGGGCGGCGGGCTGGTTATCGGCACATTCGGCGAAAAAGCTTATGTGTTGACAAGCAATCAGAAAAACGAATGTATGCTCAAGCATACCGGCACAAAGCCGTGGAAGCTGACGCGTTCGCGACCGACAATCGACCAGATGGGCAAACGCGCGATAGACTTCTCATTTGACGAAGTCGGCGGTTCAATTTTCTACAACATTACGCACAACAATCTGCAAAGACCTCTTTGCATTATTCTTGATAATATGGCACTTTCCGCACCGAACATCCGCAGTGAGATTCGCAACAACGGTATTATCGAAGGCAATTATTCTCAAACCGAGCAGATGGATATGGTTGATAAGCTCAACGCAGGTTCGCTGCCGGCAAGACTTATCGAGCCCCCGATATCTGAAAAGACAATCGGTCCGAGCATCGGTGCTGATAACCGCGACGCCGGCATCAAATCCGGCTTAATCGGTCTCGGCGTGGTTATGGTATTTATGATTGTTTATTATACGGTCGCCGGCTGTGTGGCGGGCGTGGCACTGGCACTGAATATTCTGTTCCTGCTGGCGATAATGGCATTGAGCAAAGCGACATTCACATTGTCTGGCATCGCGGGCGTTGTTTTGACTATCGGTATGGCAGTTGACGCTAACGTGCTTATTTATGAGCGCATACGTGAAGAAAAGAATAAGGGCGCTTCGCTGCGGTTGTCCATTACCAACGGTTACAAAAGAGCATTCTCGGTAATTTTCGACTCGAACGTTACATCTATTCTTACAGCGATGATTCTGTATTTGGTGGCTTCGGAGGAAATTAAAGGATTCGCCATCACATTGATACTCGGTCTTGTGTCGAGTATGTTTACTTCGCTGTTTGTTACAAGAATCATATTCCAGTGGCTGCTCAATGTCGGCATTATTCGCGACCACATGGTAATGCTTCAGATTATTAAAAGTCCGAAGATTAACTGGATGAAACTGCGGCCGGCGATGTTGACAGTTTCGGCGATACTTGTTATCGGCGGTCTTTTCATGTTCTTCACCCGCGACGATTCGAAGAACAACAAATACGATATCGAATTCACCGGCGGTACAAGTGTGCAGATTGATTTGAAGCCGGAGTTCGCGATGGACAGAGCCGGCGTCGAACAGGCCATCCGTCTGGAAGGTGAAAAGATTGGCAACTCCGCGATTGCCGCTGCGAAGGTTTACAGCATTGTCGGTCAGCAGACAACATTGCAGTATGAAATTACAACAACGGAAACAAACAAGGCATCTGTAACGATTACATTCAAAGACAGTTCAAACACGATTACATCGATTACGGAGGCTGTAAAAGCGACACAGAAAAAGATGCGAGGTCTTATGACCAACCTGGTTGTCAAAGCAACAGACGACCCGGCCAAATTTGTTCTGACGACATCGCAAACAAATAAACAAATAATCAATAACATTCTTAGCAAAGCCTTCGGCGATAAGGTTGAAATTTCGACGCCTGAATTAGCCGAGACAGTTACATCAGCGGTTATCGACGCCTTCCATGGCAAACTTCAACTGCTCGAAAATCTTAACCCGACTATCGTTTCGACCGAAAGCATTACAAACGACGTTGTAGATAAGATTCCTGAACTGGGCGATTATCTTGACGGCATTAAAATCGAATTCAAGGTTGACAGACCTGTAACGCTGGATGAAATGAACAACAGATTCACAAGCCTGCGCGACAAACCCGATATGAAAGATATTGCGTGGTTTAAATACCAGATAACAGGGCCGGACTTCGCCGCTGATTCGAATAAACCTATGACCGATTTCGTCTATGTCAGTGTTCCGCAGGATGCGGGTTACAGGCAGTTGGCTGAAGGCGAATGGGCGAGCTTTGCCGCAAATGAAAAGACAAAAGTAACAGCGGCCGCAGAACTGAAAACTTCTTTGTCGAGAGTTACGCAGTTCGCTCCGTCTATCGGAAGTGAGTCGAGAACAAGAGCGGTTATGGCGATTGTGCTTTCGCTGATTGCGATGATGGCTTACCTGTGGATACGGTTCGGCGATTTGCGTTACGGCCTTGGCGCGATTGTTTCTCTTGCACACGACGTTTGCATCGCTCTTGGCTTTATTATGTTCTCGGCATTTTTGTCAACAACGTTTATTGGTCAGAAACTTTTGGTAGCTGACTTTAAAATCGACCTTGCCATCGTTGCGGCGTTGCTGACCCTCGTCGGTTACAGCGTAAATGATACTATCGTTGTGTTCGACCGTATTCGTGAGAACAAGGGCAAACTTTCCATACTGACGGATGAGCTGATTAACGACAGTATTAACCAGACACTCTCAAGAACGATTTTGACATCGTTCACTACATTCCTCGTTGTCATCATTATGTACATCTTTGGCGGTTCCGGATTCAGGGGCTTCAACTATGTTATGACAATTGGTATTGTAGTCGGTACATATTCGTCTATTGCGATTGCTGCTCCGCTGCTGGTATTAGGACACAAAGTGGCAAAGGCCAAACGGCATAATTAATAACGCGTTAAACTTTGCCAATTTGCGATGTTCGAACGCAGTTTATGGCTGTTGGTATTAAGCCTTAAAGCAATAAATGCGAAAAGATGTTAAGACAGGTTTGTTAATCGGCACAGGATTGTGTCTGGTCGCCGCGGTGTGGTTTTCTGTCCGTCAACCGGTCGTAAACCAGCCGCGGATAGAGGATTTGCTGGCTCAAAAAAGGGATTTGCTGGCTGTTAAGGAAGAGCCGAAGTTGCAAATAAACCTTACTGATACTCCAGATGCGCAAACTCCTGTCGAATCCGCGCCATCGGTAAGAATGCACATCGTTGCGACCGGTGAGACATTGAGCGATATATCCAAAAAATATTATGGCACCGTCGGGAGCTGGAACAAAATCTATCAGGCGAACAAAGACCAGATGCCAAGAGGACCAAACGCACTGAAAACGGGAATGAAATTAGTCATACCGCAGTAGAATTGAAGATTGAATAATGAAGATAGAAGATTACTCGAACCAAATCTTCAATTTACAATCTACATTCTTCAATTTGAGAGTTCTTTCGCTGCGTCGCTGTCGATAAGCCAAACTACCTTTTTGAGAAACGGCCATAAAGTATGAACCGGATACTTGATTTCGTTCGGTTTTGTTGTGAAAGCCGTTTTGAGCATTTCAGCTTTTTCGCTGCCGGAGACAAGGACAAGTATTTTTTGAGAATTGCATATAACCGGATGCGTCAGTGTGATTCGGTTGTATCCGCCGGTCTTGTGATAGACTTCAGAGACAAGAGTGTTCCTGTCGAAATCGTAAGAATCTGGCAATAATGAGCCGATGTGTCCGTCCGGCCCCATACCGAGAATCGTTAAATCGAACGCGGGAACTTCCCATTCCTCTATTTTAAAAACTCTTTGCAGTGTTTCGGTGTATTCCTGAACCGT
Source organism: Planctomycetaceae bacterium (assembly GCA_021371795.1). Taxonomy (NCBI): domain Bacteria; kingdom Pseudomonadati; phylum Planctomycetota; class Planctomycetia; order Planctomycetales; family Planctomycetaceae; species Planctomycetaceae bacterium. The sequence continues at coordinate 114,674 of JAJFVK010000002.1, forward strand.
CTGCAAATAATCAGGATACTCGCCTGCGATTCTGTGGATGTTTTGTTTCGGTATAGCGACGGCATTCAAAAAAGTATCAGCTGCGAGTTTGAAATTGCTGTCCGGCGAATCCGGCCCGACGCACCGCTCATCAACCCAGAAAAGTTCAATTCTGCTCCACGGCAAATCAAGACTCCGTCTGTCTGTGCCGAGCAGTTTGTAAAAATCAGCGGGCGTTCTGCCGCCTGAAATCGCCAAATAAAAAACGTTTTGTTTTTTCAATGTTTGGCTCACTGAATCGACAAAAAGTTCGAGAGTTTTTTGCGAAAGCTGCTGTAAATTTTCCGCCTGAACGATTTTAATTTGTTTGCTGTTCAATTTTTCCATTTTTAAACAATCCTTTCGCATCTTCAATAATCATATATAACGCAGGCACGATATAAAGTGTGATTGTCGTGGCGAACATTACTCCGAAAGCAAGGCTGATGGACATTGGAATCAAAAATTTAGCTTGAAGGCTTTTTCCGAAAATCAGCGGCGCTAATCCGAGAAAAGTAGTTAATGAAGTAAGCAATATCGGACGAAACCGGGTGGTTGTACTGTCACAAAGCACTTCTGTCAGGTTGGAATTTTCTTTTCTTAACTCGTTAATCAGGTCAATGATAATAATCGCGTCATTAACGACAACGCCGGCCAGCGCTACAATGCCGAACATCGAAAGCAAACTGATGTTATATCCGAGCAGCAGATGACCTATTACAGCGCCGACGATTCCGAACGGAATTGCCGTCATAATAATAAAAGGCTGCGAATAACTCCTGAACTGAACCGCCAGCAGCGCATACATCGCCAGCAGCGCAAGCGGGAAATAAATTTTCAGTGTGCCAAGCGATTCGTTTCGTTCTTTTTGCTCGCCGGCGAATTTAAACTGAAGGCCGGGGTAATCAGCCGCCAGTTCAGGTAAATTGCTCATCATAAGCTGCTGATTGATTTCATTGCTGTTTGCGACGTCCCCATCGACGTCGGCGGTTACGGTTACAACTCTTCTTCGGTCTATTCTGTCTATGGCTGCGTAGCCTCTTGAATATGTTATTTTCGCGACGGTATTAAAAGGAATTTCAGTTTCATCGGCCAGTCTGATTCGCATATTCTCAACATCCGCGATGCTCCTTCTCTGTTGCTGCGGATAGCGAAGCATTACGCGAATATCGTCTCTGCCTCGCTGGATTCGCTGTACTTCATAGCCGTAAAAACCGTATCTGACCTGCTGTGCCAAATCATTCAGTGTAAGTCCGAGCATTCGTCCGCTTTCTGTGAGGTTGAGCCGGATTTCCGCTTTGCCTTCTTCAAAACTGTCGGCGATGTCCGTTACACCGCTGTATTGGCGTAAAGCGGTTTTCAGCTTTTCCGCACAATCAAGGAGGACATCGAAATTTTCATGCGAAAGTTCAATGCTTATTTCGTCTCCGGCGCTGAATATTTCAGATATGAAGGTCAGCGACGAAATGCCGGGAATGTCTCCTGCGATTTGACGCCATCTGTTCTTCATATCAACGCTTGAGATTTTTCCGCGATGTTCGCTGTCGAGCAGTTCAACATTTACTTCTCCAAGATGCGCCTGTCCGGAAGAACTGCTGCTTTTTGCGACAGGACCTCCGCGGGACAAAGCGGGCTGAGAGCCGATTGTCGCTGAAATATGTTTCACAATAGAAATATCGCCTTTCAATTTTTTGTCGAATTCAAGCCTTACCTGTTCGGCGGCTTTTTCGAGTCTTTCAACTACTTCGCCAGTTTGTTTATACGGCGTTCCCATCGGCATTACAACTGTCGCAACCATATTGTCCGCTTCAGCGGAATCAAAAAATGTGAACTTAATCCATCCGCCTGCGATTGTGCCGATTGTTACGATTAAAATCGCCAGACTTATACTTAATGTCGCGTATCTGTTCTTAATCGAAAGTTCAGATGTCCGTTTGAAGGGACCGTATATAAATTTATGAAGGTTTACTCTTGTAATATTGTGTACTTTGTCTAAAATTTTTGTAAAAATGTTCGGCTTATAAACTCGTGTCGAAGAAAGATGGGCGGGAAGAATCAATAAAGCTTCCGCAAGCGAAATTGAGAGTACGCAAACAACAATAATCGGCATCGCCCGCAGAATTTTCCCCATTACACCGCCTGTGTACGCAAGCGGCACAAATGCTATAACCGTAGTAAACACAGACAGAAAAACCGGAATAGCCATTTCTTTTACACCCAGCACGGCCGAGTCAGTAATTGGCAGCCCTTTTTGTTTCAGCGCGAAAATATTTTCACCGACTACGATTGCGTCATCTACGACAATGCCTACAACCAGAATAAACGCGTAAAGCGTCATCATATTGATAGTCATATCCCACATGGGCATAAGCCAGAATGCGCCGAGAAAACTTGTTGGTATTCCCCAGGTAATCCAAAACGCCAGCCGAAAATCGAGGAACAGCAGCAGACATATAAAAACAAGAATGAGACTGGAAATACCGTTATTTAGCAGCAGACTCATTCTTGATTTTAAAATAATTGTATCATCTTCCCACATCGCAAGTTCGATGCCCTTCGGCAGCGAGTTTTTTTTCTGCTCAATATAAGTTTTAACCGCTTTGGCGACATCCAGAACATTTTGTTTGCCGATTCTTCCGACCTGAATTTGAACCGCGCGTTTGCCGTCAAAGCGGCAGAATAAATCTGTATCCTCGAAAGCGTCGCGTATTTGTGCAATGTCGCCGAGTCTGATTTTCGTGCCGTCGTTTCTGCTCAACAGAACTATGTCGGCAAATTCTTCGCCGTGATATTTCTGTCCTTCTGTCCGCACAAGAATTTCGCCGCCCTGTGTTTTAATTGAACCTGCCGGGATGTCGATGGAAGACGAGCCGACGATTTTTGCCACTTTGTCGAAGCTCAATCCGTATCGCCGCATCGCCTCTTCGGATACTTCTATCGCGATTTCATAAGGCCGAACACCCCAGATGCTGACCTGACTTATTTCTTCCATCGTGGTTAAATCATCCCGTATTTGCTCGGCAAGATGTTTTAAGGTTTTTTCCGTCGCTTCGCCGAATAACACAATGGAAATTACTTTATGCGTTGTTTTCATTTCCGAGATAACCGGTTTTTCTGTTTCGACAGGAAAAGTTGTAATTCTGTCAACCGCGGCTTTGACATCGTCGAGAACTTCCTGAACGTCGGAATATTCTTCAACCTCAATGATTGTGCTGGCCGAGTTTTCGGAAGCGGTTGAAAGAACACGTTTAACGCCTTCGATTCCGTAGACAGCTTCCTCGACGCGAAGAACAACACCCTGCTCGACGTCTGCCGGCGTAGCGCCTCTGTACGGAACAGTGATTGATATTCGGTCGAGAGAAATTTCCGGAAAGACTTCAGTATTAATATTGAGAGCAGACAAAAATCCGCCGACCATTACAAACATCATCAGCAGATTTGCTGCGACGTGATTTGTCGCGAACCACGCGAGAATTCCTTTGTGTTCGACTTTATTTGTATTCGATTCGTTCATTTATTTTCCGAGCTTATGCGGATTTTCATTCCGTCAACGACAGCGTTAACGCTTCCGGTAACGATTTCGATTGCGTCATTGCTTCCGGTCTTAATGTAAGCGTATTCCTCATCGGCACGCACGATTTCCACCGGCATAATACTTAAAACATCATCTTCCACTGTCCATATTTCTTCGCCGTTTCTAATCCAGTCTCTTTTGATTGCGAATGCGTTTTTGAAAGTTTTGCCTTTGATGCCGATGGTGACAAATGTGCCGGGCAAAAGGGCGTCTTTGATTGCGCCGTCTTCGTCGATATGATTTGCGACTTCAACTACGACATGAACAAGTCTGGAAAATTCATCGACCTGTCCTGTTGTGCGTTTCACCTGTCCGTTAAAAACTCTTGCCGCTCCGGCGAAATCGGCTTTCACCTCGGCGATGCTGCCGGGCATATCGAACCACGCAAGCTCACCATCTTCCAGCGGGACTTCTATTTCAACTGCGTCGGTTCCGTACGCGCTGCCGACCGATTGGCCCGCGGCGATGTACTGACCCAAATCAACTTTTTTTTCCGTTACGCAAGTATCAATCGGAAGCGTAATACTGGTGCGTTCAAGATTTAGTTTCGCTTTCGACAGGGCGGCTTTTGTCGAATCCAGCATTGCCTGCGCCTGCTTTATTTGCGGCTCTCGAAGAACAAGCATCGAATTCGGCTCGCTGTCGGGATTTATCTGATGCCATTCTCTTTTCGCCACGGCAGCTTCCGATTTTTCGATGTCGAGTTTTACTTCCGCTTCTGCGACATTCGCCTGCGCCTGCTCGACCGCCAGTTCGTAATCTTTCGGCTCTATGCGAAATAACTCCTGACCGGCTTTGATAACTCCGCCGGCTCTGAACAGCGGATTGAGCAAGACAACTTTTCCCGCCACCTGCGGCACTATCTGCACCTGCGATTTTGGTTTTACCGTGCCGTACCCATTGATTACCATTTCGATATTCCGCGGCGAGACAATGGATGTCTTTACAAGCGGAGCGACTTCAGGATAACTCTCTTTTGCAGGCGACTTCTTTATCGCTATCATTATAATTGTCAGCAATACGCCCGCGATGATAACAATCGCTGAAATTGTAAACTGCCGGTGCCGTTTGCGGAAGTTCGTAAACTGTTCAGATTTAATTTTTAACTGCTGCAGCAGCCGCTGCTGTGCATTTTTTAATTTTTCTTTATCCATTTCTTTATCCCGTCCAGTCTCCGCCTAAAGCGAGGAACAGATTAACTCTTGCGTTCCAAATTTGACCTTTAAGTATAGCAAGCGAATCCTCCGCCGAGTTTCTTCGGCGTTCAGTCTCAAGAACCGTCAGCAGCGTTTCCACGCCTCTGCTGTACCGGTCGCGGGCAAGTATTTCAGCGGCCTTTGCCTCGTCGAAACTTATTTGCGCGTATTGCAGCCGTTTGCGCAGCAGGTTTTCCGAAGCGGCCTGATCTTCGACTTCACGCATCGCCGTTACTACCGTTTTTGCGTATTGGGCGGCATGTTGGCTGAACAAAGCTTTGTCGTATTCGACCTGCGCTTTTAGTTGTCCGCCCATAAATATCGGCTGCGAAATACTCAACAGCGCCGAATAAAGCCACGCTTCATCAACGAAAATAGAGTCCGAAGCATTCGACCTCCAACCCATTGAGCCGGTGAAAGTCAAACTCGGATACATATTCGCGATGCTCTGTCCGATTTTTTCATTTTGTGCTTTTAATTTAAATTCAGCCGCGACGATATCCGGCCTTCGCTGCAATAAAGTCGCCGGCAGTCCGACAGGTATTGTCTGCGGCAAAGGCAAATCGGCTATCGTATCGCTTATCGGTTTGGTTTTGCCCGGCTGGACTGCGATAAGAACATCAATCGCGTTTTGCGCCAGACGCAGCGACAACTCATAATCAGGAATCGCACTTTGCGCAGCGGCGTAATTTTGTCGTGCCAGCCGAACATCGACAGGGCCGACAAGTCCGAGCTTGTATCTGTCTTCGACGATATTTAGAGTTTTGCCGAGACTTTCAGCGTTCGACTTTGCGATTGCCAGTCTGTTTTGCATCGCCGCGATGTTTATTCTGGCGTTGATTACCGAAGCAATCAGCGAATTTATCACCGCGTTCTTGTCAGCTTTCGACGCGAGCAGTTTATTATATTGCGATTGTTTCGCGTGCCGCAGTCCGCCGAAAAGGTCGAGCACGTAACTTACGGAAAAAACATTTGTGTATGTACGTGTCTTTGTAACTCTGCCGGTTTTTTCAAGCGCAGAACCGGGCGGTCCTGAATTTTGTCGCAGTAATTGACTGTCCGAATTAGCTGTAACGTGCGGCAATAGTGCTCCGCCTGCGATTTTGTATGTCGCCTCGGCCTGAAGAACCTGCGCAGCGGCTATTCTTATATCGTAATTTCTCGCGATGGCTTTTTCTACAAGCTGATTGGTAGTATCATCGTTGAATCTTTCCCACCATCTGCCGGGATTGTTCGAGTCGGAGCTGTATGAAGCGTTCTCAAACGACCAGCCCGCTTTATCCGCGATGGTTTCCTGACGATTATATTTCGGCCCGACCATACAGCCGGTAAGAAAAATACCGCTCGTGATCAAAACAAAATATATTTTATTTTTGAACTGCATAGTTTCTGCACAATCCGCTGACAGCTTCGTATGAAAATTCGATTATATGTTCAATTCGCTGCTGAAGCGTGAAGGAAGTAAACTCCTGTCGTTTGACTCCTGAAAATAGATTATCCAACTGAATACTGTGCATCAATTGTGCTACAATGGAAGCGATGCACAAAAGCGATTTTTCTTTCGGCAGACTCGGACATACCTTTGAAAATGCGCCGAGCATATGTTGAATTACCGGCTTAATCATCTCGTCTAAAAATCTATCTTTTGAAAATTTCGGATTTAGCATTTCCCATCCGCACATTTTTAAAAATCTTCTGCCGCCCGCTTCATTCGTAAGAGGTTCTACAAAAGATTCCGCGAAAACGGTAATAAGCTCCTTAAGAGTTAATTCATCGCCTCTTTCGTTGATAACTCTATCAATGATTTCTATCCTGCGTTCACGCAAATACTTCATTTTTCTGCTGATTACTTCAGAGTATAACTCAAATTTGCCGCCGAAGTAGTAATTTATCGCAGCCAGATTGCACTTTGCTTTTTGAGTCAACTGCCTTGCGCTTGTACCTTCAAAACCATAATCAGCAAACAATTCCTCGCCAGCATCCAGCAGTCTTATTTTAACATCACCATTTTCAATTTTATTTTCCATATATACACCTATTTTAAACATACGTTTCATACTAAAGTATAAAACATACGTTTAAAATAGTCAAGAAACATTTTTTTATGGAAACCGGCAAAAGAAGATACGATATGTTTGTGTGTAAATAATAAGGGATGGAAAAGATGTAAGCAATTCCATCCCTTTATATGCGTTTATATGACTAACGGCGGTTAAGCAGTTTGTTCTTGCGGTTGAGCGTCGACTTCGTCTGATTTATAATCCATCGGCGGCAGTTGGCTCAAAGTCCAGTACATATTAATGGTCTTCATAGCATCGAGGAACTGCTTGTAATCGACAGGTTTGACTATGTAGCCCGCGACGCCCAGGTCGAAACTGTCGAGGATATTCTGGTCAACGTCTGATGTCGTCAGAACAACGATCGGTATTCGCTTGAGGTCGGCGTCTGCCTTTGCGACCTTAAGGAACTCAAAGCCGTTCATTCTCGGCATATTCAAGTCCAGCAGAATGACACACGGTTTTGCATTGTTCGGGTCTCTTAAATACTCGAGCGCATCCTCTCCATCAACTTTGCGAAGCAGTTCGTTGGTGATTTTTAAGTCGTTCACCGCACGCTGTGTGATAATCGCGTCAACATCGTCGTCATCAACTAATAGAATTGGTTTGAAGTTTCGCATGTTTAACCTCTGTCTTTTCCTTTCTTAATGTAAAGTGGAATGTACTTCCAACTGTCGGCTGGGATTCGACCCAGATTTTTCCGTCGTATTTTTCAATAATTCTTTTAACTACTGAAAGACCTATGCCGGTGCTTTCCTCTTCGTCGCGTCTGACAAGGGTCTGGAAGATTTTGAAAATCTTTTCGAAATATTTTTCTTCGATTCCGCGTCCGTTATCGGAAACGCTAAACTTCCAGCAATCGCCATCATCGATGCATTTCAGGCGTATATAGCCGTTCGGTTTATCCATATATCTAACCGCGTTATTGATTAAATTCTGGAATATCTGCTGCATATGCGTTTTGCTGCATACAAGCGTCGGGAAGTCAGTTTCGAATACTATTACAATATTATGCGGAATTTCGGTATTGGCTATGATTTGCCGAAGCATATCATTTATACTTACCGGCAGAATATCTTTTGCGTGGCCGAGTTCAGAATAAGTAAGAATACCGCTGATAAGTTCGCTCATGCGTTCTGTTCTTTTTAGCAGCGTATGCAGATAATATCTGCCCTGATCGTCGAGCTTCTTTCCGTAATCTGTCATAAGTATTCCCGCCAGACTGCCGATAGCACGCAACGGAGCTTTAAGGTCGTGTGCTGCCACGTGCGCAAAATCAGAAAGTTCTCTGTTGGCGATTGTCAGATTTTTAATGCTTTTTTCGAGTTTTTCATTAAGGCTTTGCTGTTCGGCTTCTGCTTTTTGGCGTTCGACGATTTCCTTGTTGAGATTAACCATTGACGTTGTGGTTAACTGCAGATTTTCAGTCATTCGATTAAACGCCGCGGCCAGATGTCCCATTTCGTCTTTCGAATCTACATCTACTCTTTGCGAAAAATTACCCATTGCTATCAAAGCAGTAGTCCGCAGCAGTTTTGAAATCGGTCCGGTTATGTCCGACGCTACAAAGATTGATAACACAACGCCCGCTATCAGGATTGTCAGCCCGACAAGAATCGTTGTGTTTCGCAATGCGGCAAGTTTCCTGCTGAAGCCTTCATACTGATACACTGTTATTATGCAGAATTTTTCATTTTCAATCGGCACATACGCGATATAACTGTCCGCGCCCCAGACAGAAGCACGCTCGAAACCTATTTTTGATTTTTTAAGTTCCGATAGAACATGTTCTGTTCTGCCGTTGGGCAGTTCCAGCCTTCTGAACAGCTTGCTCTTGTCTCGACAAGCCAAAACGGTACCATCATAATCGATAAGAATAATAGAAATGTCCTTGTCCTGAACAAAGCTATGGATATTTCCGACTAATTGTGTAATAGGTATCCTGGCTAAAATAAAACCCATAAAGTCGTCGAAAAAGTCCCTCTCGCAGAATCCTATTTCCACACAAGGCTCATCTAATTCCGGCACATAGGGGTTATATGCACTGAACGCTTTGTTGGGGTTCTTTATCGCTTTTCCGAAAACTTCGGAATTACTTATATTCGAAAAATTTACTACCTGCTTTCCATAAACTAATTTTAATTCTTCCTGTCCTGTTTCTTTGGTGTAAGAAATGGAGCCGAACTCCGGTGTAAATTTTTCAAGATACCCGACAAGGAAGTTTTCCTGTTGTTTTTTGAAATAAGTTGTTACGGCTTCAGAGTGGCCGATTTTCTCCAGTAATTGTTCTTTGTTGTTTATCGCGATTTTTATTTGTTCGCCGGTATGGTTGGCGTAATATTGCAGTTTTTCTTTTTGGTCTTGTTTGATAGAATTAAACGTAAGTATATACGAAGCGATACCCAGTGCGACAGTAACCGCAAGGACAAGCCCTGTTTGCAAGACCATAATTTTTATTCGTATCGACTTAAACATTTTGCTTCCTGAAATTACTATTCAGCTTTTACCGGTACCGCGCCGGTACTTCTGACAATCTCTGCCGCATCTTCACTGTAAAGAAAATCAATAAATTCTTTCGCCAGTCCTGCCGGCTGACCTTTACAAGCAATGCCGAGCGGAATAACGTGTTTGTATTCACCGTTGAGTACGTTTTCACTCGAAGGCTCAATGCCGTCAACTTTCAATATTTTCAGTTTGGTATTAATAACCGCCGACAATGGCAGAAAACCAATCGTCTGCTTGTGATCCAGCATTGCAGAGACAGCTTCAGGCGTAAGATACATTACTTTTGCCGCCGGACTGTTCACATCGGCAAACCCAGGCAGCGTTTTACCAAGAACGCTTAACGCAGAGTCGCCGGCCTCTCTGGTCAGCGGATATATCTTGCCGGGCTTTACGCCGAGCTGACTCCAGTTTTTTATTTCGCCTTTATAAATGCTGAAAATCTGCTGCGTTGTGATGTTGTTAATATCGTTGGTGTCCCATCGAACGACGAAGACTATTGGCGTTTTGGCGAATACTACTTGTGTTACGCCGGCGTACTTTTCAGCGTCTTTGAGTTCGCGTGCTGTTCTGGCCAAATCCGCTTTGTCTGCTATGACAGCCTTTATACCGGCGGTGGAACCGATGCTCTCGGGAATCTTGATTTTTGTTCCGCTGTGTTTGGCCTCAAAAGCGGTCGCCAGAGTACGTAAAAGCTCTGCGCTGTCGCCTGTGCCGGTGATTGTTATTTTATTTGTCGATGCGCTGTTGGCGTCAGAGGCACCAAACGCCGCTGAACATATTAAAATAACTGCTGCTAATGTTAAAATTATATTTTTCATTTTTGTTTCCTTTTATAGCGTCCAGTAGAAACCATACCGCAGAAAAACTGCGGGGTCGTTCTTCGCCTGGCTGTAGAAATTGCCCGGCAGGAACAATTCCGCCTCTAATCTATGCTCGATATTTTTGCACGGTTTATATTTCAGCATAGTCTTCAGAAGTTGTCCTTTGAAGTTTCCGCTTTTGCTCATACCGTTTGTTCCGCCTGCGGAAGTATTATCATCCGCGAACAGAAGCGCATATCCGCTAAGCAGTCTTGCTTTCTTTGTAACATCTGTTTCCCAGTCAACATAGAGCCTGTGCAGATTTGCGTTGTCATACGACCTGCCGTCGATAGCATCGAGATTGCCCTGATAGAGCACGCTCCATGTATCGACTCTGCCGAAGCATTTATCGAAATTATTATTTCTGTCATCGCCGCCTGAAAGATACTCATAACCCAAAGTCAGCATATTGTTCTTTTCGTCGTTGAAATTATAAATAAGCTGGTCATTTGTGGCGAATGAGCCGAGGCTGTTTCCGTTTTTGTGGCCGAACTGCGGCGCAAATTCCATACTGTAATCCCAGTGGTCGGTCAGCGTGCCGTATTTTCTCAAGCCAAGCGTATGAACTTCACCCTCATAACTGTTGGCTGCGACTTGTTCTGTATATTGTTTATAAATGTAATACAGGTCTAATCCGCTTTTCTTGCCGGTCTTTTTGGACCAGTAAGCGATAAAACCTTTTTCATCCTGTTCTGCCAAATCGAAATCTCTGTCGTGGAACGGATTGAAAATTTTTCCGCTGTCGGCGTGATTATCAATCAATATCAAATCAAGCACCGAATCTTTTCCATCGATGTCATAAGTAAATCTCAACGCGTCGAAGAACGCCGAGCGTCCGCCATCGCACGGAGTGCCGTCGCAAATCAGCCAGCCGCTGCCGAGGATAATATCTTGTCTGCCTGCGGTGATTGTCAGCGGCAAATCGAACGCGTTTCGCACAACAAGGTTGAATCGGTCAATCAGGATTTCATTCCTGTCGAATTGCGGGTCCTGCGATTTCGGCTGAATGTAATAGCGGGGTTCAGTTACAAATCTGATGTTGAAATCCACATCGTCGGTAATTTTTACTTTAGCACCGGCCCTTAATCTGTAGCGAGGGAAAATAAGCTGTTCGTGTCCACGTGCGTTTTTATCTAACCTCTTGTTATTGTAGTATTCCGCACGCAATCTCAAATCCGCTTGAATTTCCAGCCAGTCGGTCGGATTCTTTAATTGAGACAGAAAATCTTTTCTGCCTGAATTTGCATCCGTTATAGATGCCGACCTCGCCGGCTGCGTTGCGCAAAACCAGAGTACAATAACCGCACAAAAAAAAATTGTTCTCACAATAAACTCCTTTACCCTGCTCTTTAAAATTTATCCAATCGTTAGATTAGATTCCATCCATAGTCACAAATATATTATGTTTTTCGACTATAAATGGGTGTCGCTTAACGATTTGATGAATAACGATGCGACAATTAGAGATTGAAATCATTTAGAATGGATTAGGGAATTGTTATAGGACTGTAAATATTGTAATAGTTTTTTGGTGAAAACTTCTTTTTTCTGTTTTTTAAGACCATAGAATTAATCTTTACTTTTTGTCTGGTTTTTGTTCTAATCACGCGTATGGTAAGGATTAAGCATCATTAGGTTTTTTATGGGACCTGGTTACGTGACAAGATTTTCCTATGATATTTGCATAGTCGGGGGGTTGGGGCATATTGGTTTGCCGTTGGGCATATCATTCGCAAAGGCCGGCAAAAAAGTAATGCTTTACGATATTAATCAGCACTCGATTGATATGGTATCCAAAGGCAAAATGCCGTTTATGGAAAACGGAGCTGAAAAACCCCTTCGTGAAACTCTTAACAAGAAATTATTTATCAGTTCGGATAAAAACGCAGTCTCCGCCTGCCATTTTGTTATTCTTACTATTGGTACGCCGATAGACGAACATCTGAACCCGAAATTTACGCTATTCAGGAAATTCTTCGATGATATAATGCCGCTGCTTAAAAACGGTCAGCATATTATTATCAGAAGTACAGTATATCCTGGCACAACTGAAAAAGTCCGTGATATGCTGAAGAAGAGCGGAATAAAAGCCAGGGTTTCATTTTGTCCGGAACGAATAGCCGAAGGCAAGGCTATGGAGGAACTCGGCGGTCTGCCGCAGATTATTTCTGCGTTCGATGACAAATCGCTCAAGGAAGCAGGCAAAATGTTTCTGTCGCTTACGAAACAGGTGATATATTTAAAACCAATCGAAGCGGAGCTTGCGAAGCTGTTTACGAATGTCTGGCGATACCTGCAGTTTGCGATTTCGAACCAGTTCTATCAAATCGCCGCGCAAAACGGCCTGGACTTTTACAAAATTTATGATGCGGTAACGCGAGATTATCCGCGAACAAAAGGTTTCGCCAAAGCGGGTTTTGCCGCAGGTCCGTGCCTGTTTAAAGACACGATGCAGCTGGCGGCCTTCGCTAATAATAATTTTTTCCTCGGCCACTCGGCAATGCTCATAAACGAAGGAATGCCAAATTTCATTATCCAGAAGCTCAAAGAAAAGCACGACCTGAAAAACAAGACAGTCGGCATATTAGGTATGGCTTTTAAAGGCAACAGCGATGATGAACGTGAATCGCTTTCATACAAACTTAAAAAAGCTCTGATGATTGAAGTCAAAAAGGTTCTCTGTTCAGACCCGCTTGTAAAAGACAACAGGCTCGTATCTGTCGAAGAGCTTATAAAAAAATCGGACATTATCATTATTGGCGCAACACATTCGGAGTATAAAAACCTTAAACTCAATTTTAAAACAAAGACCGTTGTCGATATGTGGAACTTTTTCGGTCTTGGAGGTTTGTTATAAATGAAGATACTTGTTACAGGTTCGGCCGGCTTTATAGGCGGTTATCTTGTAGAGGAATTGCTCGAGCAAGGTCATGAAATCGTTGGAATTGATAATTATTCAAAATACGGCAAAGTCGCCAAGAGCTACGATAATCATCCGCGGTACAAATTCACACAGGGCGACGCCAAAGATGTTGACCTGATGAAAAAACTGATTGTCGACTGCGACCAGGTTATCGCTTTAGCGGCCATTATCGGCGGAATTACGCTCTTCCACGAACTCGCTTATGATTTGCTTGCGGAGAATGAAAGAATTATGGCGTCAACTTTCGACGCGGCCATTTGGGCGTTTAAAAGCAGGAAACTAAAAAAGATAAACGTAATATCTTCCTCGATGGTTTTTGAAAGCACAGATGTTTATCCGACGCCGGAAGGTGAACAATTCAAATGTCCGCCTCCGCTTTCGACTTACGGCTTTCAGAAACTTGCCTGCGAATATTTCGCCAAAGGCGCGTTTGAGCAGTATAAACTTCCGTTTACGATTATCAGGCCTTTCAACGCAATCGGCACAGGCGAGAAAAAAGCGCTGCTCGAAAAGGAAATCTATTCCGGAAATATCAAGCTGGCAATGAGTCATGTGGTGCCTGACCTGGTGCAGAAAATATTGAAAGGTCAGTGTCCGCTGCACATTCTCGGCAAAGGAAATCAGATTCGTCACTACACTTACGCCGGCGACCTTGCACGCTGCATTAGAACCTGCGTCGAGCATCCACAGGCGGTAAATAACGATTTTAATATTTCGACTCCTGTTTCGACAAACGTGCTTGAGCTTGCGCAGACAATCTGGAAAAAAATCAACGGCGATAAACCGTTTGAGTATGCCAGCGACAAGCCATTTGAGTATGACGTTCAAAAACGAATCCCTGATGTAGAAAAGGCAAAAAAGATTCTTGGCGTCGAGTGCAATACGACTCTCGAACAGGCTCTCGATGAAGTAATACCCTGGATTAAGCAGCAGATTGAATTGGGAGGTTTTTAAGTTGCAGCCGAATCTGGGAATCATAGTCCCGGTCTATAATGAGGGTGCGAATATTGAAGCGACTCTTCGTTCAATTGAGCAGAAGGTACACTTCCCGCATACTATTTATATCGTTTATGATTTCGACGAGGATGACACATTGCCGGTCGCGCAGAAAATCAAACAGCAGGGCGTGCCGGTAGAGTTTTTGAAAAACCCAGTCAGAGGCGTAGCAAATGCTATTAAAACAGGTCTGCGAAATGCACCGAACGATTATCTGCTGGTTACGATGGCTGATTTGTCGGATGATTATTCCTGCGTGGATAAAATGTGTGAATTGTTGTCGCAGGGTTATGATATAGTCTGCGGCTCAAGATATATGAAAGGCGGCAGGCAAATCGGCGGCCCATTTCTGAAAAAAACTCTATCGCGAATGGCCGGCGTAAGTTTGTATTATTTAACTTCGCTTCCGGTTCATGACGCGACTAACAGTTTCAAGATGTACAAAAAAAGTATGCTGGATAAAATTAAAATCGAAAGCGAAAACGGTTTTGAGATAGGTATGGAAATCGTAGTCAAATCGCATTTCGCAGGCTATAAAGTCACCCAGGTGCCATGTACATGGATAGACCGCACGGCAGGAGAATCGAGATTTAGAATATTTAAATGGATGCCGAAATATCTTAGATGGTATTTTTACGCTTTGAGAAAAAACATTATACGAAATAATTGAAAAAACTGTTCAATTAAATCTGAACTTAATTGAATCCGAAAGTGATGAAATTTTATGGATGATGCTGCTAATATAAAAAAATTGTATAATATACGCTTTAGCAAAGAACAGTTAAGCCAGAAGAACGATATTTGGAAAGTCCTCTGTAATGATTTTTTTCAAAAATATATCTCTGAGAATTCCGTTGTTGTGGACGTCGGAGCTGGTTACTGTGAATTTATAAATAATATACGATGCGCTGGTAAATATGCAATTGACTTAAGCGATGACACTTCTAAATTCGCCGCTCCCGGTGTAAAAGTTATTAAAGAATTGTCCACCAATCTTTCATCTTTTAAGGATGCCTCTGCAGATGTTTGTTTCATGAGTAATTTCCTCGAACATCTTTGTTCCAAGCAAGAAATTATGATAACCCTCACTGAAGTTTTCCGTATCTTAAAACCTGAAGGAAAAATACTTATTCTCCAGCCAAATATTCGATACTTATACAATGAGTATTGGGATTTCTTTGACCATCACATCCCTCTTAGCGACAAAAGCGTTGTGGAAGCACTGCAAATTGCGGGATTTAACATTACTGAAGTTATTGACAAATTCCTGCCATATACCACAAAAAGCAAAATCCCTCAAAATCGCCGGCTTGTGAAGTTATACTTGAAAGTTCCATTATTATGGAAAATATTGGGCAAACAGGCATTTATTTGTGGAACTAAAACTATAAGTTTATGACAAGGCTCAAATTTATGTTTCCAGTGTTATCAAAAAAAATTTTTATTAATGTTGTTGTTTTTCTGCCGTTCATTTTTATTTGTTCTTTTGTTTACAAACTTGGCGTTACAATACCATACTATGATCAGTGGGAGTTTATCCCGACGCTCGAAAAAATGCACAATCATACGTTGACTTTTACCGATATCTGGGTCAATCACAGTGAACATAAAATATTTTTCCCGAAACTCATAATGCTATTTTGGGCGAGCATTTCAAATTGGAATATAGCTCTGGAGCTTGGCACCAGCATTGTTTTTGGGCTGCTTATTTTTTTATTTCTCCTTTCATTGCTTGGGAATACATTGAAAACAGTTCCTGTTTGGCTTAAGCTTTTCACTTCTTTAATGGTGTTCTCTACAATTCAATGGCAAAACTGGTTATGGGGCTGGCAGATGGCGATTTTTATGTCCATACTCGGAGTTGTTATCGCGGTATGGGCGGCAGATAAATGGCCGGGCAAATCTGCAGGATTGGCTGTTGTCATTTCCGCTTGTATATTGTCAAGCTATTCATTTAGTTCCGGTCTGCTGACATGGCCTGCTGTGTTTATTCTTTTTCTGCTTCAGAGAAAATGGAAATTAAAACATTTTTTCATATTGATTGTTTCCTGTGTTACTACGGTTTTATTATACTATATTAATTATCATAAGCCTGCCGCTCATCCATCCCTGACATTCTTTCTCGACCATCCGGTAATTTTAATAAGATACATCCTGACATATTTAGGCTCTTCATTGTCCTGGAGTCCCTCTATTGGCTGGGTAGTTACGGTAATTACATTTGTAATTTTATTATTTTCTATTTTCAATATTTGGCGATTCAAAAAGGAAGCTCTGTATGCTGTGCTGCCGTGGTTGATACTTGCGTTATATTCCTGTCTGGCAGCCTGTTTAACAGGTTTGGGAAGAGCAGGTATGGGTTGGGAGCAGGCATCTGCCAGCAGGTACACGACAATATCTTTATTTTTACCGCTTTCAGCTATGATTTTATTTTGTTATTCGGCAAAATTTTATCATAAGAAAGGGTTTAAAATAATATTGTGTGTAATTATTTCGATAATGTTTCTCACGGCCTATATGAAAACCCACAGCGCAGGCCTGAAAGACGGAGAAATATTTTCAAAAAGGCTCAAGTCTGCAACATTTGCTTTGAGCGCACCTGCTCAATTGGTTACGGATTTTACTTTAAAAAAGATGTATCCCGACCCCAATATTGCCCGGCAGAGAATTAAAACATTATCAGAAATCGGCATAAAATTTAAGAACGAGTGAGCATAACTTGAGTTAGGGGACAATTTTAAAAACGTCCCCGGCGGGATTCGTTGAAGCGTAGTGCAAATCCCCTTGGGGAAACCTGCAACCTTCGGCTTCGGAGTCCAAAAGTGTGATTGTAACTATAGCGTTTGTAATGTGTTACAAGTGTGTTTTTGAGGTAAAAAGTGGATTACAAGTGGTTGACAAGTCAACATACAAGTCACTGACAAATCAGTATACACTGCTCACTGACGAACTTTTTGCCGAACTCTGTTAGAAGTACAGATTGTTAAAAATGAGTAATAATCACTGCTGTCCAACTGTTTGATTAGAAAAACGTTATAATTGATTGCTTAGCATTGGTTTATAAATAAAAATGACTGTAATCGATTTGAAATCACATTTAAACTTTGGCCATTTCACTTTACATTCTGTGAAGGGAATGGCTGATGAACAACGGACGAACAGTCCTTGCTCAGATAATGGATTTTCTGCCGCTCAACGAATTCCGCAAATGTGTTACTCGATACGACGGCCATTACAAAGTCCAGCGGTTTTCGTGCATGGATCAATTTCTTTGTATGGCATTTGCGCAACTAAGCTATCGCGAAAGTCTGCGGGACATCGAGGTCTTCTTTAACGTATCTTTGGACAGTGGTGTAATGACCTGTGAAACCATATTCATCACATAATCGCTGGTAAATCTTTTTGGCGGTCTGTCGCCGCTTGAGACGTGCCTTTTTGTTGTCATCAACCCACTGTGCAATAATGTGAATAAATGGTTCAATTGCCGGTTTGCTGCGTTCTTTGCTCATATGATAACCCGGCGGCAGATTATATTGCACCGCCTTGGCAACCGTGTTGCGGGAATGGCCAAGTGCTTTGGCAACTTCCCGCTGACTCATACCATCACGAAGCTTTTGTCGTATTAAATCATAATGATCCACTTTTAACATCCTTTCTGGCTTCCTGTAAATTAAATCAACACAATCTAAGATACAGTATATCAGCCTTAAGTGAAGTAGCTCATTTTTCGAAGCTATTCACAATATGTAATAATATTTGCTCAAAAACAAGGTGTATTTGCGTTGAATTATATATGGCACATGTAGTATTTAGAAGAAAAAGCAGAAAGAAGATTGACTATTTGCGTATAATTTTATATATTTGAGTTGACGTGTGAGTTGTGCTGATTCGGAATGTACTTAGTATAAAGTTTAGAACAAGATGAAACGATTTTGTTAACAAAAAGAAGTGAATGTTTGTCAAAAATGATATTTGGAATAGCTTAGCCTTTTTGATTGGTTGATATGAATTCAAGAGAGCGATTACTTAAAGTATTAAACGGAGAAATTCCCGATAGAGTTCCTGTCTCAACGTATGAACTTTGCGGATTCAACAGCAGGGCATTTGAAAATAATGATAGCTCTTATTACGCGTTGATGCAGAAAATTCGTCAGGATACAGATTGTGTTTGTATGTGGGAGCCTTTATCAAATGCAAAATTCCTGGAATCAGCCTATCCAGTTGAAATTGAGATTAAGCAATGGCGTGAAAACGATGCACAAATAACAAATAAAATACTCCACACCCCAAAAGGTGACATAACAAATACAACAAGGGTGATTGATAACGTGCATACAGTTTGGCAAACCGAACATTGGTGCAAGGATATTGATGATGTAGAAAAAGCATTGTCAATTCCATATGAGCCGGCGGATTATGATATTTCAGATTATCAGCGGATTAAAAAAGAAGTTGGTTCGAACGGAATTATTATGGCTTCACTGTCAGATCCTTTGTGTTATGCAGCCGATTTGATGAGTTTCGGTGATTACACGATTTGGGCTATGACAGAGACTGAACATTTTATAAAAACACTTGAGAAAATACATATCCGCGTTATGGAAAATTTAAAAAGGATGCTGGATGTAAATGTTGTTGATTTGTACAGAATTTGCGGCCCTGAATATGCAACGCCTCCATATATGCCTCCGCAACTTTTTGATAAATTTGTGGTTCCTTTTGTTGCCGAAATGACGGATTTGATACACAGCATGGGGGCAAAAGTACGTTTACACTGCCATGGCAAAATCGGTAAGGTTATAGATTCGATTTGTAGAATAAATTGTGACGCTATAGACCCTTGTGAAGCACCGCCTGATGGGGATATTGAGTTAAGTGAAGTAAAAAAACGCATAGGCGAAAAGATGTGTATCTTCGGTAATATTCAGCTTAAATTGCTGGAAACAGCTTCTAAAGATGAAGTAAAAAAAGCAGTACAAGATTGTATGAACGCTGCAAAAAATGGAGGTCGATATGTTGTTATGCCTACAGCATCCCCAATAAATAGTCCTTTATCTTATAAAACAGAACAGAATTATAATATCTTTATAAACAATTCGCTGGAATTAGGAAAATATTGAAAGAATTTACTGTATGAAAGAATTAAATTTTCTTAGTGGAGGAAAGTAAATGAAGTTTGTCAAAATGATATTTGGAGTAGCCTCAGCTTTTTTGATTGGTTGTTGTTCAGTGAGTTGCGCAGAGCAAAAACATACGCCAATCAGCGGTACTTTTATTTCTTTTACTTATGGTCTGCACCAAAATTGGGATCAGGCCAGATGGTCTAAAGAGTTTGAGGCGATGGAAAAACTTAAATTCGATACATTAATAGTGCAGGCAGTTGCTAAACGTGACCCTAATTCAGGTAAGGTTATTAGCTATTATAGAAGCAAAGCATTTAAAATAGATCGGCTCTATGTTGATTGGATATTAAGTGAAGCAGAGAAGCGAGGTTGGAAGGTGTATTTGGGGGGATTTTCAGATGCAACTGGTGAAGACGCAAATAAAGCCAAGTTTGTTGAATTAAATAAAAGAATTGCGAATGAGTTATATTCTGCTTACAAATCGTGTAAGTCGTTTGCGGGCTTTTATATCAGCACGGAACCTTTATTGAATGAAGCAGATAATGCCGGAGAGGATGTTATTTATAAGGTTTATGTGAAATATCTTAAAAAAAAATATCCTCTAAAAAAAGTGATAGTGTCTCCATATTTTATTACGGATGCATCTGCTCGTTGTAAAAAGCAGGGCATGAAACAGTGGTGGCATAATAGAAGTCCTGATGAGATGGCACAACAGGTATCTGCGTTCCTCAAGAAATGTCCTGTTGATATTATTGCGATTCAGGACTCAACTTGCTGGGATGTTACAATGGCAGATCTAAGGACATATCTGCCAAAGATTGCCGAAAGTGTGCGTTTGGCAGGAAAAGAGTTTTGGGTCGATATGGAGGTATTTGATACTCGCGGCCACACTCTGTATGAGCCGGCGTCGATTAACCGCATAATGGAGCAAATAGAAATCGAAAAAGAATATAAATGTGTAATGTATTGTTTTAATTGGTGCATGGATCCGAATGGAAGCGAAGAGACAAAGACACTATATAATCAATACTATGATGCTTATTTTAAATAAAATTTATCCCATTTATTCTTCAATCTGAATTGATCGTCTTGGGCTTGTGATTTGACCTGTTTTAGGCCTACAAGTAGAACCTCGATCAATTAAAGTTGGAGGAAGTGTATATAAATTGGTTTTGCTATTTTGGTATTCATATTTTTTAGCGGGGTCAATAACTAAGTTGACGGACTGTTCGCCAACCATACTGTTGGGTTGCTTTATAACGGTGAGCGGACATTCACAATATTTAAATATATCCAAACTATCATCAAAGCCTATTATTGAAACATCATTTGGAATGGAGTATCCATGTTGTTTTAATATGCTTGCTGCGATAATAGCAAGTTGGTCATCATAAGCAAATATGGCTGAAAAAGGTAATTTCTGTTCCAATGCTTTTAAAAAAGTATCTCGCCGTTTATTTTGGCGAATAGTACTATCATCATAGATGGCAAGCCCGCTTGGTCGTTTAATACCAGCCTGTTCATAGGCCTTGAGCATTCCAATGTAGCGATCATTAGAGAAGTGCCAGGAATGAGCATTTTTTATCTGGGTACTGGCGTAGGTTGCGTATAAAATATTGATATGTCCAAGTTCGAGCAGATGTTTTCCGGCCATATAGCCGCCCTGTATATTATCGACTATTACAGAACTGACCTGGGGAAAACTTATTTCATCAAGAATGCTTACAATTTTTATATTTTGTTGTGCAAGTGCATGCATTCTCTCCAATGCTTCAGAATCGCCTTTTGATTTTATTATGATTCCTTTGACACCCATTGAAACCATAAAATCAAGCAATTTCAATTCTCTATCGGTATCCCATTGGCTTACACCAACAAGAATACCATGGCCTAATTTCTCTGCGGTATTTTGGATTGAATCCACGAGTTCGTCAATTTGCGGTACTTCGAATGTTGGTACAATCACTCCGATGATATGATTTGCTTTATTACGGAATGCCTTTGCGATACGATTGGGGCTGTACCCTATTTTATGCGATTCCTGCAGTATTTTCGCTCGCAATTCACTTCCAACGCCTTTTGTATTACGAAGTGCTCTGCTCACGGTTGAAGACGAAATATTAAACGTCTTTGCTATGTCGATAATAGTGGGCGATTTTTTCATTTTTATATTGTTCGTAATATTCCTGTTTAATTATGAAACGGTACGTCCTTGATTATAAATAAGTTATGTTAATTTTCAATAAAAAACTGTTAAACAGTTCTGAAAATCTAAAAAATAGTAATTAAAATAGGCTATATGTTTTTGTTGGCTTATAAGACGGTTTTACGCAAATGGCCAGTGTTGTTTGCGTGATTTTTTCAAAAAATTGCCTCTTTATGAAGAAAAGTGCTTGACTATTTGCGTTTCTTTTTGTATAGTAGCGTTGACGTATGCGTTACCGTGGCGTTTGTTTTTGAGCTTTGAGCAAAAAGCTTTGATGTCTCAAATTGGCCGATAGTCTTTATACGGGCAATTTGACCGGCGGCTATTTAACGGAAAATAGTTTTTAGATGTGTTGTCAGTGTAATTTCTAAAGGAAAAAAACGATGTCTAATAGAAAAGGTTTCACGCTGGTGGAGTTGCTGGTTGTAATTTCGATTATAGCCCTTTTATTGGCAGTGCTAATACCTTCGCTGTCGCAGGCTCGTCAACAAGGCCAATCACTTGTTTGCAGGAGCAATCTTAAGCAATTGGGCTCTGCGGCCTTTCTGTGGGCGGAAGATAACGGCGGCTGGGCGGTTGCTTCATCATGGTTTTATCCCAAGGTAATGTGGAATAAGTCTAACCCCTCATCTCTGGAACCTTATACAGCATCCAATAAAACGGGCGTTGCGAATGGAACCGACAATGTGAAAGTAAATAGCGTATACGCGTGTCCTGCCGCGAGAAGAGAAGAGTTTAGTAAAATTAGTTTTCTTGCCATTGATCGCAGTTTAAGATGGACATACGGTGTTAACAGTTGGATGGTTATTGATGCTTCGTGGCAGGGGTATCCTGGTAATAAGCCAGAACCGGGGCCGCCGGGACCAATGGCTTATGCGGGTCCGATCATAGACCGTGCAAGGAACGAGGGTATTTATACATATCTCCATGGGTCGACCAAGCTTATTACCGTTCGTCAGCCGGCCAATACGGTCTATTTCACTGATTTCGACTATTGCATCGTGCAGGATTTTATGTACAACCCTGCAAAGGGCAAAACGAAGACATGGGAGAAATATGGTAAGCATGCTGCCAGATGGCACGCAAGAAAAGCGGGCCAGGACTGGGGATATGGGAATATGGTTTGGCTGGATGGTCGAGCAACCAAAGAACCTTCCGATTTTACAAAAGCCCCCGGGCCGACAGATAAGGAACAACGCTGGAGATTTTATTTTTACAATCATTGATCGTTATGGTCAATAAGTGATTGTGTTACAAAGTATGGCAGTATGCTTGGTGTGTACTGCAGAAAAAGTGTAATTTTTTTGGTTGGAGGATTACAATGAAGACGAAAGTAAGAAAAGTTGGTTTGTTAGCAATGTTATTGTTCTGTGTATGTGTAATCGCAGGACAGAGTTTTGGTAGTGTTATTTACAGCGACAGCTTTGAAAGTTACACAGTTGGAGCAAAGACACCGGCACCATGGGATGGCTGGTACACAAGTAACAACTTTGTTTCCAATGCTGCGGCTAAGACCGGCAGCCAGTGTGTGTCTCTGCAATCAGGCGGGTCGATAGGTCGGGATGCCGATATAAGCTCGATTGTTGATGGGAAGGGCACCGTTACTCTTTCTTTCAAAGACAATGGATGGGGCAGCCCGGGCTTTATGATGTACATAAGCGATATGGATAATTGGGGAGTTGGTGCGACGTATACACGAGTGTATGTCGGCTACTGGGGCGGTATTACCGCTTATTCCAACAACAACCCTAATGCCGGGATTTCATTGTGTTCAGGGAGTCTCATTCAAAATCAAAACTGGAATACCATATCAGTTTCTTATGACCTTACCGCAGGGACATACGATGTGATGTGCAACGGAACACTTATAGGCGACGGACTTGCACTGTATAACACACCCGATCCGACAAGTACCGCGACGATACTGCGGGCGCGCATTGACGATTGGAACGGAGCTAACGCAAATATCCATACTTATGTTGACGACTGGTCTTTGTCAACTGTTCCTGAGCCTGCAACTATTTGCCTGCTGGGGCTTGGATTAATGATCTTTCGCAAAAGCAGAAATAGTTAGACGGATTTGATATCGCCATCAGAATGGTTATGAAAATAAGGATTTTCTGATAAAGTTGGCGCACGATAGAATTAATGTTGAGGCATATCTGTTGTAGGGTATGCCTCAACTTGTACTGAGTGTTTTCAGGATTAATATGAAATAAATTGCAAAGGAAAAGGGTATGAGAAATTTAACAAAGTTTTTTGTGTTCGGTTTGATGTCAATCTCACAGGTCGCTTATGCGATGCTTCCTACTCAGCAATTTCTTGATACCGGCAAAATCATTGTAACCGCTGACAGCGATAATTATGGTTTTCATAATCAGTT
>JAJFVK010000003.1 GCA_021371795.1 Planctomycetaceae bacterium
CTTGTGCTTTGGCCGCATAAAACGCTCCGTATTTTGCAAGGTAATTGATAAATACAAGTATTATCCTGAATTTAGCGCGAGTATTTTATTTTGCAAGTCCTTATTTGTAAAAATGTTAAATTATTTTTCAGGGA
This sequence comes from Planctomycetaceae bacterium, assembly GCA_021371795.1. NCBI lineage: Bacteria > Pseudomonadati > Planctomycetota > Planctomycetia > Planctomycetales > Planctomycetaceae > Planctomycetaceae bacterium. The sequence continues at coordinate 135 of JAJFVK010000003.1, forward strand.
CGACTAATATAGTGGTGTTTAAAAATGCGCAAGTGGCTTTTTCAGTTTGCTGCATATTTTGCTTTTTTTATACGATTTCATGTTGTTTTACTACTGATTTACTTTTGTTTGGTGTAAATTCGTGTTGTTCAGTGTTGATTTTTTTTCGAACTTGCGCGAATCAATTTTAAAGTGCGCGAAATACTAAGTAAATTCTTGCGCACAAATTACAAATCGGAGCTTTTTAAAGATTTTTTACTTCAATTAGGCGCAATTCAGATTTTTTTGCAGTGTTTTTTGAACTGAAAAACGTGTCCACAATCAATAAAAAACCCCGCCTGTTATGACGGGGTTTTGAATAATTTTCTATCAAATTTTCTTCGTGTCTTCGTGGTGAAAATTTACTTTTGTTCCGGCAAATCGAACGGCGAAACGAACTCGCCGAATTTTTTGCCTGCTTCTTCGAGACGTTTTTTCTGCTCTGCCAAAACTTTGAAAACTTCAGCAGGTGATTCAGCGACGTTTGCCTTATGATACGCAACGACTCTGTCAATCTTCTCAAGATTTTCTTTAATGCGAATCGTAAACTGACTTACGTAATCTGCCTGCGTATAATCTTTCTTCAAAACGTCTTTGAATAATTTATGTAAATCTTCATAGCACGGAATCAAACCGGTTGGTGCGACTCTGCATCCTGCTTCGCCGTGCACGCGGAGTTCCATCCATTTCACCCAGACGTGTTTATCGCGAACGCCGTTGCAGAATTTGCCGTCTTTATCGCGGAGGAAATAGTTCACGCCGAACACCAATGGCGGGTTCCTGAATTTCTTGCCGAACTCGAGATTGTTCTTCACATATTTGCCCAGTGAGATCGCGACGAAATCCTGAATGCTCATCAGGTTAATTTCCGGCACGCCTTCTTTGCCGATGGTTGCGAAAGTAGTTTCAGTTTCGAGCGAAGCGCCGTAAGACACAATGCCGTGTTCCCAACTGAATCCCTGCTGGCACGGAACGTAAGATTTCGGGTCGCGTCCGCCGTACATCAGGCCGGCAAGTTCAACGCCTTTTGGATTATCCAATTCCGGGTCGCAGTTTTTCAACGCCGACAGCGTAACCGCATAGCGTGCGTTTTTGTGTGCACAAGGTATTTCAACGCCTTTTGCGTCTTTCCTGCCTTTTGTCCATTGGCCGGAAAAGTTTTCGCCGTCAGCCGGAACATCGATACCCATACCGAGCCAATACGGCCTGCCGTCTTTTACAAGCACGTTGGAGAAAATAACTTCGCCTTCTTTCGTCAGCACATCCCAAATCGCCGGGTCGTCTTTTGCCGTAACGTTTTGGATAATGCCGAAGATACCTGCTTCAGCGTTGACAGCCATACATTTGCCGTTGACTTCGCGGAAGTATGCGATGTCGTCGCCGACGATTGTTTCGCCCGGCAGCATCGCGGTCGAAGTTTTGCCGCAAGCGCTCGGAAACGCGCCGGCCAGATAAGTCTTTCTGCCGCCCTTGCCGAAAACGCCTGAAAGGAACATATGCTCTGCCAGCCAGCCTTCACGGTCAGCTTTGCGGATAGTCAATCGCAGTGCTAATTTCTTCAAACCTACGGTATTGCCCGCATATTGCGTATTCACAGCGTAAACGGTATCAGTTGTGTAATCTATATATATGCGTTTTTTGTCAACTTCAGAGCTGGTCATTCTCTTGTCCATTTTACCGCTCGAGTGCAGTGTCGCGAAAAATTCCGCTTTTTTGCCAAGGCGTTTGAACTCTTCATAGCCGCGGCGATACAGCAAATCCAAACTGTGCGAAACATAGAATGAATCGGTGCATTCGACGCAGGGAATGCTGAAAACGGAGTTATTCGGTCCCAACGTCATAAAGCGAACGACCATCGTTCTGCCCTGCATTGAGCCTGCCATCAGGCCTTTAACTTCCGTCAAACCGGCGTCCCTGTCCATCTGATTAAGGGCGGTGCTCAAAGTCTGACCGGCCGGAACCATATATTTAGTAACTTCGCGGTCGCGTCCCTGGTCTTGCTCGCCGTCAAAGTGGAGAGTGTGTCCCTTAATGTTCAAAGTCTTTTCTTCGCCGGTAGTTATGGCATGCTTACGCGTATAATCAACGTCGGCAGGAGAATCTGAAGAGACGAAAACCTTGGCCGGCTTTGTCAGTTCGATGGATTCGGCGACAAACTGGAATAATTTGTCGTTATTCAGTGCCGACAATTTCTCGAAATTTTCTTTGTCTAACTGTTGTTTGAGGTACTGTTGGGCGTCCGCTATAGTCATAGCAAATCCGTCCTTTCGTTAAAAAAAATGGGTTTTATAGACATATCCCCGCACAAACGAGGATTAAAAAGTATAAATCGGGCTTTAAATTCAGTCCGGTTGGTTTTTTAAGAATGCGCAAAAAAACCGATGGATAATAGAAATTTAAACACAAAATGTCAACCTTAATCGCAAAAAAGCGCAAGAAATTTTTTAAAAAAACGCAAAAAACACGCCTAAAAGCCGGCAAAACAGTGTAAAACATCGCCAAAAACACAAAAAAAGTAAAAAAAATAGGGAAATTAGCGTCTAAAACATAGTGAAAACGGTTCAAAACATCGCGGCAGCAACCTGGACGTAACTAAAAAACGGTAAAATAATCTGAATTTACGTGGAAAAAAGTAAAAACGACAAAAATCAGCATAAAAATCAAGACTTTTATCGGACAAAATGCAAAAAAAAGTAAAAATCAGTAGCAAAATCGTAATAATTATCGGAACAAGTTGTGGATATAAAAAAGCGTGTTATTAATGCTGGAAATGCGGTTTTTTTTCAAGTTTTTCCTTGATTTTTATTACGGGAAATGCTAACATAGTCTTACGTTCACGTACTGCAAAAGGTGTAACGCATAAACGAAACTTTATTTTTTGCCCACAGGGCGAAAGGGGGTGTCGGAAAAAGGAAACGAGAACATTCAGATTCGCCTTCCGAATCTGAAGCGAGATGAATAACTTTGCTTGTTCGATTTCTTTTTCAGGCAAAAGGGTGGTCGAGACGGAATTAAAAGGGCCGTCTTGAAAGGAAGGGAACTTAAAAGAAATCAAAACCGTGCCGAGCAGGCTCCTAAACCAAAGCCGAGACGGCGTAATGAATGTAAGAAAAAAAAGAAAGATTGTTTTATTTTGAGAGGTATGAAATGAAGAAGCTGATTTTAGTATTAGCGATTTTATTAGTAGCTTCACCAGTTTGGGCTGTGTTGGATGTCAACATCGTTAAGGTTGATAGTGACACAGTTGCGATTACTTACACAGGCGCAGATGTTAACCTGCCAAGAGCGTTCGCTCTGACTGTTACTATTAATGGCACTGGTACATTCACAGCCACGTCGCTTAACAATTTCAAAACTGGCGAAAGCACAGCATCAAGTCGTGGCTTTGGTATTTATCCGGCAAGTATTACAATTGACAGTGCAGGCGTTGTTAGCAATTACGGTACACCGTTAGCTGACCCATGTTCAGTTGGTACAACTGACCAGATTCTGCCAAGCCAGAGCATCGTGCTTGAATTCGGTTCACTGTACTATGGCGATGTAAATGCTCCTGCTGCAAGCGGAACACTTTGCACGTTAGATTTCACAAAAGGTACAGCTACACAGATTACTTTAGGCACAGAGGCAGTATATCGCGGCGGTATCGTTCTTGAAAACGGCGACCAGACTACTGACACTTTCACCTATGTTATTCCAGTCGATGAATGCTTGAGCAGTTCTGCTACTGAATATGCGAAATGGGTTGAGTACGGCAAGCCAGCTTGCTGGTGCTTTAGAAAGAATTGCCGTGGTGATGCTGATGGCCAGAAGACATTCCTTAAACCTGTTATGAGTTCAGATTTGACTATTTTTAAGGGTGCTTACAATAAATCAAAAGCAGATGTAAAAGCACTCGTAGTTAGTGGAATGCCGGGTATCTGTGCAGATTTTGATCGTGCTGATACTTTCCTCAAACCTGTTATGAGTTCGGATCTGACTATATTCAAGGCATATTATAATGATGCCGACAATACAGTCCCAGAATGCGATCAGGCTCCTGTGACGACCGGACCATATAATTTCTGGACAAATTAGTAGTTGGTTCAATTTTGAAAGTGAATGTGAAATGTTTAATAGTAATGTTAATCTTTAAGGAGGTTTTATAATGAAGAAGTTGTTAGCTTTAGTATTAGTTTTGGGAATGGTTGCTTCAGCAAATGCTACATTAATTGCAGAGCTGACAGGTGGCAATAGTGTTGGTTCAGGTACAATAACTCTGAATGCATCTCCTGTTGCAGGACAACCAGATCTTTACTATGTTGTTACTATACAGGGTTCAGCGATTCTAACATCAAGTCTTGGTGCCAATGCGCCAACAGACGCAGTATTTATTGGCAAAATGTCAGATATGGGTGTTGCTGGGGTGTATGGTGAAGGTGACATTTATGGTATGACTTCATATACAAGCACATACCCGGCTGGAGCTTGGATCACTGTACACTATACGGGTGCAGTTGCAGGTGATGTGATCACTGCTTATGAGTCAGATGGTGGAAGCTTTACTGTGCTGGATCAGATTGTTATTCCAGAACCAGCGACAATGGCATTACTTGCTCTGGGCGGATTACTGTTCAGAAAGAAATAAGCTATTGAAGGCTTAGATTTTAAAAGGGCTGGCTAAACCAGCCCTTTTTTTGTGTTCACCACGGACTCTCACCACAGAGACGCAGAGAAAATAGAGATGTCCGATAATATTGGTGGAATCAGGGTATAGGGTGTAGGGTAGAGGGTATAGAACGCGGGCAAAATCCGAAATCCTAATATCTAAATCCTAAACAAATTCAAATTACCAAAATTCAAATGAACAAAAAATAACGTAACTAATCCCTTGTAAAACAAGGTCTTATAATGTATAGTTTTTTTAATTAAATTAGCTCTGTGTCCTCTGTGCACTCTGTGGCTAAAAATAATTTTATTTTTCTCTTGCAATCCTTTCCCTCATCGGGTATAATTCCATAATCAAGTTGGCGGTAGGCTTAACATCTACAGTCGATTATCACATTTTGGGGTTCGAGAGAAGTTATTGCAGTTCGTTTACCACGAAGAAAATGAAGAATTAGTTTTGTTGTTTTTACTTCATAGCTCTGTGGTGAAGAACGAACGGTAATTGCTCTTTCGAAAATTCATCACTATTTTAGCCACAGAGAACACAGAGTTCACAGAGATTTTGTATAAAAATAACCTTCGTGATCTTCGTTTCTTCGTGGTGAAAAACGCCGCAAAGGCGCAAAGACACTAATTTTTTAACTTTAGTTTTACTATCCATTTCTCTGTGTCCTCTGTGCACTCTGTGGCTGAACATCGGCTTTAAAACGCGTATCGTTTAATTTAGTTAACCATAGTTAACCACGAAGGCACGAAGATGTATTTGTTATATATCTCTATGTGTCGCAGTGGCAGGAAAAAGTAAATTTTTTTAACACTCTATTTTTTAGGAGATCGAACAATGAAAAAAATGTTGGTTTTAGTTTTAGTTCTGGGTTTGGCATCGTTGTCAAATGCTGCATTGGTTGCAAATCTGACAGGTAACAATAATGTTGGTTCAGGTACAGTAACTCTAAATGCATCTCCTGCCGCAGGACAAGCAGACCTTTACTATGTTATTACTATACAGGGTTCAGCTATTCTGACATCAAGTCTTGGTGCTAGTGCTCCAACTGATGCAGTATTAGTTGGCAAAATGTCAGATATGGGCGTTGCTGGACTTTACGGTGAAGGCGATATTTACGGTATGACTTCATATACAAGCACTTACCCAACTGGAGCTTGGATTAATGTATCATACGCTGGCGCAGTTGCAGGTGATTTGATTACTGCTTATGAATCAGATGGTGGAACTTATACTGTCCTTGATCAGATTACAATCGTTCCAGAGCCAATTACAATGGCATTACTTGGTCTTGGCGGACTTTTCATTCGCAGACGTAAATAATCAAAGCTTACAAGTGATTAGCAAAAACCCTGACATTAATGTCAGGGTTTTTTTTATGGTTGCGATTTTACAAAAAAAAAGTAGAATACGAAAGTAGTTTAAGTAATATTTTTCATTTTTGAAGGAAAAATAATGAAAAAGGTATTTTTATTTTCTACAATTATTTGTTTCATAGCCATAATCACAGGTTGTCAGGATTTTGCTAAAAAAGTAAAGCCAACTGATTCTAAAATTACATCAGATAATAATTTTCCACAAATTATGATTGGGGTGTGGGAAGCTCAAAAAGGAAAAGTAAGATGGGGCATTAAATTTGAACGAGATGGCTCAATAAAAAAAATTAACCATTTTTTGGCGGGGAAAGTTGATTTAGATGAAGGTGGGAAAACACTTAGTGGTTCAGACCCAAATACTTATGCTGCATTTGTAATGGGGCCTTGTACATCAGAATATGATAAGGATGCAAAAAGCCTAAATGTGAAAATTGTCTTAGATTTTTATGAAATGAAATTGCCGAATGGGAATCTTAGAGGACGGATAGAAGATAGTATATCAGGTCATGTTTCAGAAGATGGTACAATATGGAAAGCCGAATGGAGAAGTTATGGTTGGTTGGAAGATGCAGTTCCGCCAGATATAAATGAAATCAACGCAAATCCGGAGAAACTTACTTTTTATAAAATTGATCCAACTAAATTAGATGATAAAAACAATAAAGCTCATCGAATAGAAGAAAGCAATGAGGTAAGGATTCATTTTGGTCCTTATTGAGGAGAGTCTGTTAGGGGACAAGACGTAAGTACACAAGGCGAAATTGTCTAAAGACGGCAAAATATGGAAAGCGGACTGGTTTAGCTATAATTATATCGAGGGGGGCAATTCCGCCGGATGTGAACGCAATAAACGCAAATCCGGAAAAACTTACTTTTTATAAAATCGACCCGACGAAGATAGCTCCGGAGGGCAATGAGCCAAATACCCCGGCGGTTCCTCATAGCCATTAATAGGGTATAGGGGGCAGTTAAGAGTGGATAGTGGATTTCAATTTAAAATTTAATGATTTAACGATTTAAAATTTACGGATTTAAGATAAGACTTCAGATTTCAGGCATCAGATTTCAGATTTCAGACTATAATCAGTCCCATGGGTATCCAAATTGAAGAATGTCGATTGAAGATTGAAGAATGAGACGGATTTAAGATTTAACGATTTACAGATTTAAAATTGACGAGGCAGCCCAAAAGTGTGCAAATTGATGATCAGATCATCAGAAATCGTGGTGTTGTTTTCTGTCCCCTATCCCCTAAACCCTTTTTCACTACTGAAAACGGCAAAAAAATTGATTTTGTCCGATAAAGACTAAAGTTATTATGCTGTAATGGCCGAAAAACCAGATATGGGACTATGTGAAAATAGTCGATAGCCATTAGTCAGTAGTCATTAGTTGCGGAATCCCGACAGGGTCGGGATGGCTGTTTTAGTATTTTAAATTTAAGATTTAAGATTGAAAATTGAAGATAGGCCACGCCAACGAACGCTGATTTGAGATTTTAGGACGTTTTTAGCGGCAGTCTTGAGTTTAAGATTGAAAATTTAATATTTTGAGTATATAAATTAGCTTAATAGCTGTTTTTAATATTAGTAGTGCGGTTTTGACACGGATTGCACGGACTGTGAGACACGGATTGACACTGTTAAACTTGTTTTAGACACGGATTAACACGGATTTACACTGTAAGTAAAACTAAAAATCTCTGTGTCCTCTGTGTTCTCTGTGGCTGAAAACTCTGTGGCTAATGTAAGAATAAAGGATTATTCAATGAGAACAATAGCTGTAATTAACCAAAAAGGCGGATGCGGAAAAACAACCGTTTCTATCAACCTCGCAAGCGCTATTGCGGCCGAAGGCAAGAAAACATTACTTGTCGATATGGACCCGCAGGGTCACTGCGCTGTCGGGCTGGCTGTTCCCGAAGAACAAATCGAGTTGAGCATTTACGATTGTCTGGTCGGCTCACGCAAAGGCGAGCCGATTAAGCTGTCTGAAATCCTCTGGGAAATCGGCGATAACTTCCAACTCGCTCCGGCAAGTATCGACCTGGCCGCGCTCGAGCAGCAGTTAAGCAGTACTACCGACCGTGAAAATTGTCTGCGCGATGTTCTCAATGCTGTCGCGAAGGATTTCGATTACGCTGTTCTCGATTGTCCGCCTGCGGTTGGGCTGCTGACGTTCAATGCTTTGCGAGCCGCAAGCGATGTGGTTGTTCCGGTCGAGACCGGTTACTTCTCACTGCACGGCTTGAGCAAACAGCTCGACACATTAAGCATTCTCTGCAAGCAATGCTCCCAGCACATTAACGTAATGGTGCTGGCGAGTATGTATGATATCAGAACGAAGATGGGACGTGAAATTTTGTCGGAGTTGCGAAAGAATTTCGCCGGCAGAATGTTCAAGACTGTTGTCAATTTCAATACGCGACTCAAAGAGGCGGCAAGTCTCGGCCAGCCGATTTGCGAATACGACCCGGCCAGCAGAGGGCATAAGGATTTCCAGTGCCTTGCGCAGGAATTAATCGCGATGGATACGCTTGTTCAGCAGAAAGAAAAATCAGTTGCGGCAGTACAGCAGCCGGTAGTTGTTCAGGCTATTAAAGAAATACCGGCGGAACGAAAAGAAATTATCAAGACGCTGGACAATAATCTTGAGCTTATCAGCTCATCGGCACAGGAGCTTTTGGCCAGTCTGAAAGACAATCAGCCCAATCTGAAAGAGAACGCCGCTTCGCCTGTTAAGAAAGCCGAGCAGCCGACTCCGACAGCGCAGATACCTGTAAAAGATATCGATGCCAAGCTGAATGATTTTTATGGCGTTCGCCAGTTCGATAAGTCGGTTAAGTTTGTTACGCTTTACCCCAGGGCGAAAGCAGTGCAGATTGCCGGCGATTTCAATAATTGGCAGCCGCAGCAGACGATACTGAAACCGTCGAAGGATGGCAAATGGGAATTAGCGATGGAGCTTGCACCGGGCAAATATCGTTATCGTATGGTAGTTGACGGCCAGTGGCAGCAGGACCCGTATAATGGAAATGTCGAAGCGAATCCGTACGGCGAATATAATTCGATTCTCGAAGTAAAATAAGAAGATTTAATATTTAAAATTTAATATTTAAAATAGATAATTGAAGACCTTAATGACTTATCATTAGGGTCTTTTTTGTTATAAAGCCGCCGTGCCGGCGGCTGCTAAACTAAATAATAGGGGATAAAAACAAACCGGCCTTTCACTTGACGCGAAAGGCCGGTGCGACTGCAGCCTGATTACAGTCTTTATTCTGATTTCTAAATCTTACGACTTAGTAATTGTCAATATCCGAAACAAGGTAGCTATCATCTTCTGCTGTAGGAATAGTAGTTGTACTAATACCTACTGTCTGCAAAGTGGTGAAATTGGTTTCAAAAGATGTCGCTGAAGTTTCCTGGCCTTTTACTGCGCCTTTACCACATTGTCTGACTTCTTCCTTGGAGCTGTCAACAGTGTTGGTGCCCCAGTATGTGTAAATATTATCCTGTTGGATACCAACGTTTGCCTGTTTTTCGAATTTGGAATGAAGGTCGGCATAAAGCACGTTCTGGCCGTCTTTCTGGTGATAAGTGTTATTACCGGCCGGTATAGATGCCTGATAAGGTTTGCTGCTGGAAGAGTCCCAAGTGTACATGTAACCGGTGGTGTTGCCGCTTATCCAGAATGGGTTTCTGTCGGCCATAACTGGTCTTGCCGGGTTTGATGTTGTTGTTATTGGATAAACGGTTGTCAGCGTACTGGACATCGGGAGTGGTAACTGATAAGAATAAGTGTTGTGGCCCTTGCCCATAGTAAAGCCGCTTTTTGCATCTTTCTTGGCGCCGAAATCCCATACATCAGTAAAGCTTGCATTTGCATAACCAGTAGCAAGAGTAAAATTACCAAGTTCGAATTTCTTATTGTCAGAACCTGGGCAAATAAACTGGTCTGGAGTTGTATCTGCGATTTTAACAAGCAGATATAAACAAGAACTAATTGTAGCTCTTTTTGGAGTCGCCGGTGTTCCGGAACCTTCTACAAATGTTGAAATTCTCCAGTCCCATGAATCAGTACCAGCTGAACCACCTGTTCCTCTGTCCCAGTAAGCGCCTGAAGAACCGCCGATTGGGAACGACTCATATTTGTCGTCGTTGCTGTAGGTCAGCATAGCTTTGCCGAGACCTGACAGGTTTGTAGCGCACATAATACGCTGGGCTAACTGTCTTACTTTGCCCAGTGCCGGCATCAGAATAGCAAGCAGCATCGCGATGATAGCGATAACAACCAGCAACTCAACCAGCGTAAAGCCTTTCTTTTTCATTTTTCGCCTTTCCATAAAAGTTGTCCTTTCAATTATCTTTGGCCGAGAGACCTACCTTAAGTGCTGTCTTCGGCTACATTCTCAAATACTATAAGAGCAATCTGTTCTGTTCGGTTTTAGGTCACTGTGTCAGCAAATCTCTGGCCGTTAAATTACTTAAACCGAAAGGCAGCACTTTTTAATACATTAATACATTTAAATCGTTTAATCTTGAAAAATATTAAACTTCACAGGGTGCTTATCATAGATACATCGAATAAAACATGCTACTACTTTAAAATGTACTCGTAAAAAGTGCCAAATGTGGGCTGTAAGATATGAATAAACTAAAAAATATAATGGCTTTTAAAATATAATATATAGCGCCCAAACAATTGGCTTTAATCCAATACAAGTACAAAATAACAAAATATTAAGAATGTGTCAATAGAAAAAAATAAAATATGTAAAAAAGATAGGGTGTAGGGGATGGGTATAGGGGGTAGGGTGGTATGGTGTATAAAGGACTATATTCGTCTTGTTGCCGGTTTTGCTGTTTTGGGGCTGGTTGAAATAATCATTATAGGACGTTAGGTTACAATCTTCAATCTACAATATACAATCTTCAATTTTAGATTGCCTTTTCCTCACTTCTTTATATCTTACCTTATTAGTGTCATAATTTTACGAAAGGCAATTAATGGCAATTACGCGATTCGCTCCATCTCCGACAGGCTATTTGCACATCGGCGGCGCCCGCACAGCCCTTTTCGACTTGATTTGGGCAAAGAATACCGGCGGAAAGTATGTTCTTAGAATAGAAGATACCGACCAGAGTAGGAATAGTCCCACAGCAGCAAAACAGGTCATGGACGACCTTAAATGGCTGGGAATTATTTGGGATGAAGGCCCTGATAAAGAAGGAGCTGCTGGGCCTTATTTTCAATCTCAACGACTTGATATTTATAGAAAATATATCCAGAAACTTCTGGATATGGGCAAGGCTTATTATTGTTTTGATACTGCTGAAGAACTGGAAGCGATGCGAAAAGAGGCTTCCGCCAAGAAACTAAATTTTATTTACCCACGTCCGAAAACATTTCCGAATCTGGCAGATGTAGAAAAGGCAAAATCGCAGGGCAGAAATGTTGTCGTTCGATTCTGTATGCCTGATGAGGAGGTGCTCGTTCAGGATATTGTCCGCGGCGAAGTCAAATTTGCCGGCAAAGACCTAAGCGATTTTATCATTCTCAAAAGCGATGGCTTCCCGACATATCATCTTGCCTGCGTAGTCGATGACGAACTGATGGGCATTACGCACGTCATCAGAGGCCAGGAACACTTGATGAACACACCCGGCCACGTCGCAATGCAGGCCGCGTTCGGTTTTAAAACGCCGATGTATGCGCACCTGTCGGTCATTATCAGCGAGGGCGGCGGTAAAATGTCCAAACGCGAACAGGCAAAAGTTTTGAAAGCCGCTATAAAAAAGGCACAAGGCCTTGAAAAAGAAAAACTCGCAGAGGTCGGCAAAATCAGCGTTGATGAACTGAACGAATTTCTTTCAGGCGACGCAACGCCGGATACGCCTTCGATTGACGCAATGGCGGCATATCTGAAGGTTGAACTGCCGGAGATTAATATAATAGATTTCTGGAAAAGCGGGTTTTTGCCGGAAACGCTCGTAAACTTCATCGCGCTTTTAGGCTACAGCGCTCCGCTTGATAAGGAAATTTTAACGCTTCAGGAAATTATTGATAGTTTCGACCCGACGCGGTTTAACAAGACCAATTGCCTTTTTGACCGCAAGAAACTGCTGGCGTTCAATACCGAACATATCAAAATGCTTTCGGAAGATGCGTTGTTGGGCAGGTATAAGGATTTTCTGAAGATTGTGAATTCGCCGGCGGCAAAAGCCGATGATGCACTGCTCAAAAAAGTCTTAAAGGCCAGCCATGGTGCAAGAACGCTTGCGGAAATAGATAATAAGAGCAGGTTTTTGTTTATTGAGGACGACAAAATAGAGTATAATCAGCAGGACGTTGACAAGGTTCTGCTCAAAAACGGCGAAGGTCTGGCGATGCTTGGTCTTTTGAAAGAAAAGCTCCTGGCTCTCGGCACTATCAGTGAAGAGGCGATAGAGAATCTGCTTCGTGGTATTGCCGAGGAAAAGCAAATTGGCTTGGGCAAGGTAGCCCAGCCTTTAAGGGTTGCGATTTGCGGCACAACTATTTCGCTTCCAATATTTGAATCTATTGATATGTTGGGAATAGATGTTACAATTCGCAGAATGGAACGTGCTATAAATAAGTTTTCAAAATAATTGCAAGGGAGGCAAAATGAGTTTGCTAGTAACAGGATCGATAGGAATTGATACGGTAACCACGCCGATTGGCAAAAGCGAAAGCTGCATCGGCGGTTCAGCGGTTTATTTCTCAATGGCGGCAAGTTTCTTTTCACCGGTGCGTTTCGTCGGCGTTGTCGGCGATGATTGCCCGTTTGAATTGTCGAAAGTCTTCGCCGGCAGAGAGGTTGACCTTTCAGGCCTTGAAGTCAGAAGCGGCAGCAAAACGTTCAGATGGAAAGGTTCGTATCAGGGCGATATGAGTCAGGCTCTTACCGATGGAATGCAGCTTAATGTTCTTTCCGAGCACCCGCCGATTGTGCCGGAGCATTTCCGCGACAGCGAATATGTATTCCTTGCAAACACACATCCGTCTCTTCAGATGCAGCTTCTCGACCAGTTAAGGAAACCGAAATTTGTAGTTGCCGATACGATGAACTGCTGGATTGACAGTCATACCGATGAGTTGAAGAATCTTTTGAAACGGATTGATGCACTTATCCTGAACGACGGCGAGGCAAGGAGATTGACAAAGCTGGAAAATCTGCCGACTGCTGCCGAAGAACTTATCAAAATGGGGCCGAAACTCGTTATCATAAAGAAGGGCGCCAACGGTTCAATTTCATTGGATAAGGACGGCAACTGGTTTATGCTCGGCGGTTTCCCCGCGGCTGAACTTAAAGACCCGACAGGAGCGGGCGATTCGTTCGCCGGTGCCTTTATGGGTTATCTCGCCTCGGAGGGCAGAATAGACTGGCAGTTTATCAAAAGAGCGATTGCTTACGGTACTGTAACTGCATCGATTGTAATCGAAGGTTTCTCGCTGTCGACAATATCATCCGCAAGCAAATCGACTATCGATAAGAGACTTGACGAGTTAAAAGCGATGACGGAATTCTAAAGGATTGAAAATTGAAAAATGAAGATTGAAAATTTAATAAGGAAGGTATTCCAAAAATCTTCTATCTTCTATCTTCAATCTTCAATTTTGAGTTATGCGGACTTTTATTGCGGCTGATATTAGTAGTGAACTTCGCGGAAGGATTGAAAAGCTTCAGAGCGAACTAAGACGTTGCGTCAGGAATCAGGCCAGTGGCATTAAATGGGTCAAACCGCAGCTTATTCATCTTACTCTTAAATTCCTCGGCGAAGTTGATGATGGCCAAACAGAAGAAATCTGTCAGGCTGTCGAATTGGTTTGTACTGGCGTGAAAAGTTTCGAGCTTGAGTTTACGAAGCTCGGCAGTTTCGGTCGGCCGCCAAAGGTTATTTGGCTGGGGATGGAAAAACAGGTCGCCGGACTGCAAAAACTGGCCGTCGATTTGGAAACCGCGTTCGAGGAGCTGGGCTTTGAGAAGGAAGGGCGGGATTTTAGTCCGCACCTGACTTTAGCGCGATTAAATGACGGCAGGGGTGATAAAACTCTGGTGCAAATTATAGAAAGTTTTGGTAAAATTGATGCCCCGAAGGTCAAAATTGACGGCGTATGCTTTTTTAAAAGTCAGTTGACATCTGATGGTCCAATATATACGCTGTTGAAGAAAATAAATTTTGTATAAGGATATAAACGTAACAGACAGGAAGGAAACTTATGGCTAAAGCAGCTAAACCAAAGAAAATGGAAGAAAAAGAAGAAAAAAAGGAAAAAGTTGAGAAGCTCGACAAACAGCAGGACAAGCTCGAAAAGCAGCAGGAGAAACAACAGGCTGAAAAGAACAGCTCTCTTGAACGAACGATAGCACAAATAGAAAAACAATACGGCAGCGGCTCGATTATGCAGATGGACGAGAGCAAATACGCAAAAATTGAAGGCGTTTCGACCGGCTGTTCATCACTCGACATTGCACTGGGCGGCTGCGGCATTCCTCGCGGCAGAATAGTTGAATTTTTCGGCCCGGAATCCAGCGGTAAAACCACTCTCGCATTGCACGTTATCGCACAGGCACAAAAAGTTGGCGGCGTCGCGGCATTTATCGATGCAGAACACGCGCTCGATACCACATGGGCAAAACGAATCGGCGTTGATGTCAGCGGTTTGCTCGTCAGCCAGCCGGACACAGGTGAACAGGCACTCGACATTGCTGAAATGCTCGTGAAGTCGAACGCTGTTGATGTGATTGTTATTGACTCGGTTGCCGCTCTTACGCCCGCCGTTGAATTGGCCGGCGAGATGGGACAATCGCACGTTGGTTTACAGGCAAGACTGATGAGTCAGGCGATGCGAAAGCTTACCGGCGTAATCAGCAAAACAAAAACGATTTTGATTTTCATCAATCAGATAAGAATGAAGATTGGTGTAATGTTCGGCAATCCTGAAACAACGAGCGGCGGAAACGCATTGAAATTTTACTGTTCTGTAAGAGTTGATATTCGCAGATTATCGACAATTAAAGACGCGACAAACGCAATCGGTAACAGAGTTCGTGCCAGAGTTGTAAAAAATAAAATCGCTCCGCCATTCCGCGAAGCTGAATTCGATATTATGTTCGACAGCGGCATAAGCTACGAAGGCGATTTGATTGATTTGGGAACTACCTGCGGCGTTATCACCAAGAGCGGCGCATGGCTGCTTTACGGCGAAACAAAACTCGGCCAGGGCAGAGAAAACGCTAAGAAACTTTTAGCTGAAGATAAAAAACTTGCCAAGGAAATCAGTGAAAAGATTTTGACGGCAATCGGAGTAAAGGCAGCGAAATAAAATGTTGACAGCGGCACAAATTCGTAAATCGTTTATCGACTTCTTTGTCGAAAAGAATCATACTTTTGTTCAAAGTTGGCCGGTAGTGCCGATTGGCGATGATACGCTGCTGTTTACCAATGCCGGGATGAATCAGTTTAAGGATGTGTTCCTCGGCACAGGCTCGCGCGATTACAAACGCGCAGCTAATAGTCAGAAGTGTATCCGTGCCGGCGGCAAACATAACGATTTGGAAGATGTCGGCACCGATACTTATCATCATACGTTTTTCGAAATGCTCGGCAACTGGTCGTTCGGCGATTATTTTAAAGCCGAGGCGATTGAATGGGCGTGGGAGCTTTTGACGCAGCGATGGGGAATCGACCCAAGCAGACTTCACGCCACTTATTTTCAGGGCGACGCATCCGACGGCCTTGACGCCGATGATGAGGCGCGGGATTTCTGGCGAAGATTTCTGCCTGACGAGCGGATTCACAAAGGAAATAAAAAAGATAACTTCTGGGAAATGGGCGAAACCGGTCCTTGCGGTCCGTGCAGTGAAATTCATTATGACGGCACGCCGGACAAATCTGGCGCAGCTTTTATTAATAAAGATAATCCAAATGTAATTGAAATTTGGAATCTTGTTTTCATGCAGTTCAATCGCGACAGTACCGGCAAACTGTTGCCGCTTCCCGCAAAGCACGTCGATACCGGAATGGGTTTCGAAAGAATCACGCGCATTTTGCAGGGCAAAAATTCGAACTACGATACGGATTTGTTCACGCCGATTCTCAACGCCATCGGTATTTTGTGCAATCAGCAGTACGGCGGCACAATGGAAAAGAAAGACATCGCGTTTCGCGTAATCGCAGACCACCTGCGAACGCTCGTCTTTGCGATAACCGACGGCTGTATGCCGAGCAATGACGGCAGAGGGTATGTCCTTCGCAGAATTTTGCGACGAGCCGCGCGTTTCGGCAGAACGCTCGATATGCACGAGCCGTTTATTTACAGACTCGTTGACGTTGTCATAAATTTAATGGGGCACGCATTCGAGGAAATCAAACAAAAAGGCGAACTTGTAAAAACAGTTATCCGGTCTGAAGAAGAAAGTTTCGGCAGAACACTTGACAGGGGGCTGGAAATTTTCGCAGACGCTGCGGAAAAAGGAAAAGCCGCGGGCGTTATCAGCGGAGCAGATGCGTTTCAGCTTTACGATACTTTCGGCTTTCCGCTGGATTTAACGCAGCTTATGGCTCGTGAGCAGAATTTGAAAGTTGACACCGCAGGCTTTGAAAGGCTGATGGAAGAGCAAAGAGAACGTGCAAGAGCCGCGCAGAAACCGAGTGGTTTCACACAGGTCGTAACCGACCAGCAATTACCTGCGACAGATGATAGTGCAAAATATAATCACGAAACTCTGCGAACAAAAGTTATTGGTTTCGTAAATCAGTCGGGCTTTAGTGCAGATGGCGAAATGAAAGTTGGTACTGAATTGGCTGTTGTTCTTGACAAGACTTGTTTTTATGCCGAGTCGGGCGGGCAGGTCGGCGACAAAGGAATCATAAAATCTTCCGCAGGTCAGTTTGAAGTCCAAGCAACTGAAAAAATCGCGGATTGCATAGTACACAAAGGTAAACTGGCAACAGGCACAATGAAAGTCGGCGATGAAGTTGACGCGATTGTTGACGCCTCTCGTCAGCAGAGCAGGAAAAATCATACGGCAACTCATATCCTGCAATGGGCTTTGCAGCAGGTGATGGGCAATACCGTCGCGCAGCAGGGCAGTATGGTTTGTCCGGACTATCTGCGTTTCGATTTCACAACTCCGCGGGCGCTCAAGCCGGAGGAAGTGAAAGAAGTTGAAAGACTTGCCAACGAAAAAATCAGGCAGGCTTTACCGGTAACATCGGTTGTTATGCCGATTGACGAAGCGAAAAAAATTGGCGCGATGGCGCTGTTCAATGAAAAGTACGGCGACACTGTTCGCGTTATCGGCGTCGGCGCACCGGATGCGCATAATCTTTCGCAGGCGTTCAGCAGAGAATTCTGCGGCGGGACGCACATTGACAACACCGGCAAAATCGTCGGCCTGAAAATTATCAAAGAAGAAAGCATTTCCACTGGTGTGCGAAGAATTACCGCCCTGACGGGCAGCGGCCTTTTGGATTATTACGCGGAAAGAAGTGAAATAGTCGAACAGCTCAATCAGTTGCTCAAAGTAAAAGCGCAGGAACTTCCCGCGCGAGTGAATAAACTAATTGACGAAAATAAAAAACTTGGCAAACAGTTAAAAGCCTCACCGGTCGCAAACGGCACGAATTTTCTCGATAAAGCACGACAGCTTTTGGACAACGCTGAAAAAATCGGAAGCGTTACGGTAGTTGTAAGCAAAATTGAGCAGACGCCGATTGACCAGGTGCGCACGGCTATCGATATGATTAAACAAAAAGCAGGAACTGCTGTCGTTGTTTTCGGTATGGCCGAGGGCGAGGACAAAGTTACACTAATTGCCGGCGTTACAGATGACATTGCGGCAAAGGGCTTGAGAGCAGGCGATATAGTGAAAGAAATTGCTCCGATAGTTTCCGGTGCAGGCGGCGGCAGACCTCAAATGGCGCAGGCCGGCGGGAAAGACCCGTCGAAAATCGACGATGCGATGGCAAGAGCGATGGAAATTATCAAAGCGCATTTAAGAAAATAGCAACAAAGTTTTTTCGCGCGGGTTTATGATTCACTTTACTTGTGCAAAGTGTGGTAAGTCCTTTACCGCGACAAACGACTACGCGGGCAAAGCCGGCAAATGCACCAGATGCAAATCTGAAATATTCATCCCCGCAAACAAAGATGCTCCCCCGCCCGAACTGCAAAAACCCAAAAATTTGCCCAACGACCCGCAGCTTGTCGAAAATAATTATAACGATGAGTTCAAAAAAGAAGCACCGCCTGAAGCGTTCAAAAGAAAATTCCCTTGGCTGCTCGATATATTTCTTTATCCTGCTAATATCACCGGCGTTGCAATGCTGCTGATTATGGCGGGCATTCCGCTGGTTACGCTATTGGTGTCTTCTGTTTTCGCGTTTATACCAGTTATCGGCTTATTTATAGGCTTTCTGGCCGGATTGATAGTTTCCGTGGTGAACATATATTCTTATGTTTATTTTTGCCAGTGCGTGCAGAATAGTGCGCAGGGGTATGTTCGGCTTTCAGTCGGCATGGGAGAGTTTATGGATTTCTGGGATGCGTTTTTAATGATGTTCAGAATCATCGTCAGCATAGTTTTGTTTGCCGCGCCGGCTTTTGCTCATTTATATTTGAGCAGCGAAGCGGATGACATCCCGGATTTCATATTTAATTTTCCGGAGTATAACAAACCTGACGAGTTTTTCTATTATCTGCTGGCAATCGGGGCGGCACTATTTCCTATGGCGATGCTGTCGGTTGTTATGCATGAATCGTTTGCGGGACTGAATCCGTTTTTGATATTATCGTCGTTGTTAAAGACGCACGTTTTTTATATTGGTTTTATAGTGCTTTTCTGGGCGGGTGTTTTCTCATTTTGGTATATTCGTTCATACTGTTTTAAATCATTTAAGGTGAATTCATATTCTCTTTTGTTTGCGATAGGCGCATACCGTTTCATTAAGATTTATCTTATGATGGTTCTTATGCACCTGATGGGAAGATTTTATTATAAAAATTCCGAGCGTCTGAACTGGATTTAACTATTTTTCCAAACGAATCGCGACGCTTTTTGCGTGTGCATCCAGACCTTCAGCTTCGGCAATTCGGATTATATCTTTCGCACTCTTTGCCAGCGTTTTTTTGCTGTATTCGATTATGCTTGTCGATTTGATAAAATCGTTACTGCTTAGCGGACTGAAAAATCTTGCGCTTGCACCGGTCGGAAGCGTATGGCTCGGCCCCGCGAAATAATCGCCCGTTGCTACCGGACTGTATTCGCCGATGAACATAGCGCCGGCATTTTTAATTTTGCCCGCGATTTTCCTGCTGTTTTTGCCGCATTGGATTTGTAAATGTTCGGATGCAAAACTGTCGGCCTGTTTGATTGCTTCATCCATATTTTTAAAACACGCGATAAGACTGAAATTCAAAAGACACTTCAGCGTCTCCTGTGCGCGTGATAATTTTCCGCATTGTGATTGAAGATTTTTAAGCACGTCCGTTGCGAGTTTTTGCGAATCAGTGAAAAGCACCGCGCTTCCGGGGGCGTGTTCAGCCTGACTCAACATATCTGCCGCGATGTATGCCGGGTTCGCGTTTTTATCCGCGATTATTAAAACTTCGCTCGGCCCTGCAACAGAATCGATATCAACCTGACCGAAAACTTCTTTTTTTGCAGTCTGCACCCAACTATTACCCGGTCCGACAATTTTATAAACTCGTTTAATTGTTTGCGTTCCGTAAGCAAGAGCCGCAACAGCCTGCACTCCGCCGATGCGATATACTTCATTTATTCCCAATTCCCAGCAAGTCGCCAGAATCACCGGATGAATACTGCCTTTGAATCTTGGCGGCGAAACAACCGCGATTTCTTTTACGCCTGCGACTTGAGCCGGAACAGCCGTCATAATCACGGTCGATGGCAGCGGGGCAGAAGCGCCCGGCACGCAAATGCCGATTCGTTCTATGGCAGAGTATTTTACACCGGTGTTGGCGAATTTTTTATCTTTGCCGATGAAAATTTGTTTCTGATACTGCCGAACATTCTTAATGCTTTTCTTTATCGAAGCCAGCAGTTTTTTATCGATATTTTTATAAGCATTATCCAATTCGCTTTGGGATATTTTAAAATTCGCAGGCGTTAATTTTGCGTTGTCGAATTTTTTTGTGTATTCGGCGACAGCTTTATCCTGTTTTTGCTGAACGTCTTTGATAATTTTTCTGACCTTTTCGCAGTCTTGTTCTTTGAGCAACGGAATATTTATAATTTTAGTGCGAAAACTTCCCAGTTTTTCGTAAAATTTTTGTTCAGTATCTTGCGATATAAATATTTTTTTAAAATTGTGTTTATTCGTGTTCATTCGTGGTTACCGTGCGAAATTGCCGTGGGAATAAAGTCTTGCCGCCCGCTGGAGCAATAAATAATTTTTACCTTTATATTTTGTAACGATTGCGAAAATTTTGAAACGCAGCGGAAACGCCGATGCCTTTTGCTGTTTTTCCATTTGTTCAAGCTCTTTGCATTGTAAAAGCGGAAGCTGCAATAAATCAACATTTCTGCCCATCGCATCGAATCCGAAATAACAGCCTTCCGGCGATACTTTCAGAAAACCTGTTCTGTCTGTGAGTATTCCGTCAGCTTCAATGGCCATCGGCTTTTGAAGTTCCGTAAGATTTATAACTCTTGTCGGCTTGAGCAGCGCGAGCGCATCATCTGGTATGATTTTGCTTTCGTTGACATCCGGCTCATTGACCGGAGTATTTGTGTCGCGGACTTTTGTTACTTTCAGAAAATATGAAAGATAAACGTAGTTTTTGTCTTTGTATGTTGTGAGTTTTCCCCAGACACGAAACGAATTATTCTGCTCCGATATAACGCTGACCAATTTTTCGAGCATACTCGACGGCAGAATCTCCGCCGGCGATGTTATAAATCCTTTGCCGTCCGTCGTCGGCTCGTAAACGGAGAAATACCATTTGCCGTTTTGTGTTGTGATTTTTCCGTCAATGCCGTTGAGCATAAACCCGTCGCTGGCAGGAACAGGTTTATGAAATGGACTTTCCTCCGCAAGACAGCAGCAGCTTAACAAAATAGAAAGCAGAACAACAGTGTTAATCTGTGTTAATCCGTGTCTAAAAACAACAGTGTTAATCTGTGTCTTTTTCATTTCCAAATTCCCTGTAATATTTCGACTGCTTTTTCGGCGTCCTCGGCCTGTACGATATAGTTTTTGCAGCCGGGGTCGTCTTTGGCCATCAGTTCCACTAATGGCGTCCAGAAATCGCCTAACAGTATAATCGGTTTGGCCGGTTTTACAAAGCCTTTGTTTGCCGATTCCCAGATTTCCGCAAGCTCTAAAAGTGTGCCTGTCCCGCCGGGCAAAACAGCGTAAGCATCGCCTATTTCGACTAATTTGCCGACTCTTTGCGTAAGGTTTTCTGTGATAATGTTGTCTGTGATGAATTCGTTTGGCCCTTTTTTGCCGAAAGCCGTGCAGGTAACGCCGATGGTTTTTCCGCAGGCAAGTTTCGCGCCTTTGGCGCTTGCGGTCATTATGCCCTTGTACCCGCCGTTAGCGATTACAAATCCCGCCTCCGCGCAGAGCTTGCCGAATTGGTAAGCAAGATTAAAAACCTCATCGCCTTCTTTGGCTTTGCTTGTCCCGAATATTGTTACGACTTTTTCTCTCATTTGTTTTGCCACAGAGTTTTATTTTTTATTAGCCACAGAGAACACAGAGCCCACAGAGAAAAAACTATTTTACATAAATGTTCTTCGTTTAAAAATCTTAACATCATTATTTGATAAATCAAACCATTCGCCGCGTGTTCTTTTATCTCCAAATCTCTTATGCCAATAGGCTTCTATTCCGAGGGGGTCATCTGTTTTGATTTTATGGACTATTTTTAATTCTTCCGGCAGCTTAATTCCTATTTCATAATTTCGTTTCTCGACATAATCGCTTTTTCCGATTTTGTAATATCCCCCTGATTTCATTAAGTATACGTAACCGAATTTTACATCATCTTTTTCAGAATCAGAGTCGTTTTCCTTTTCTGAAGAAACACAAATACCTTTGCAAATTTCAATAACGTCTTGGTATTCACTTTTGTCTTTGCAATAGGCGAGAAGCTTCTGAACCATTTCAGTTTTCTTCCCTAAACGACGAAATGTATTATGAGCAGGAAAACCTTTTGTGTTATATGCTTTTAACCGGATATCACCCGAGGTAGGAAATTTATTTATTTCTCTAATTAAGGAAATTACACATCCTATTAGGAAATCTTCATCATATGCGGATTGAAGTTTATTTGGCTTAAATCCGGCTTCTAGAACAGCGTCACCAAATTTAGTCCAATACTTTCCATACCAATCTGACCATTTAATTCCTGTCGCGTTGGTAAATCTGTCTTTTCCTAATGGAGTGCCATTGTTTTCATTGGCCGTCCTAATAATTTCATTAATAATATGTTTTTTATCCATTTTTAATGCCCATCAAAAAAATCTCTGTGTTCTCTGTGAGCTCTGTGGCTAAAACAGTATTATTATTTTTCTCTGTGGCCATTTTTTTATTTTGTATTTTTCGTAAAATTTAATAATCCGCCGGCTAAAAGTATTTCTCTGTCTCTTGCCGAAAGTGTCAGTTTGCACTTGAACTCGAAGCTTGTGGTTTTATCTTTAACCATAATAAAATCTGCTGACTTGATTGCGTCATTCAGATTTTTAATTTCAAATTCATCGTCCGCGTTGATTTTGTCGTAGTCAGCCGGGTTTTCAAACTCTGCCGGTAAAAGTGCGAAGTTAATTAAATTCGCTTTATGAATTCGCTCAATGCTCTTTGCGATAATCATTTTAACGCCCAGATACATCGGACAAAGCGCTGCGTGTTCACGCGATGAACCCTGGCCGTAACTTTCCGACGCTACAACGATTCCAGCTATCCCATTTTTCTTTAAATCCAATCCACGCTGCGCAAAAGTCGGCTTGCCTTGCTCGTTGAAGCAGTTGAAAACATATTTCGAATATTCCGGCACGTTCGAGCGATATTTCAAAAACGCTCCCGCCGGCATAATATGGTCTGTCGTAATTTTGTCGCCGCATTTGAGAATGACTTTGCCTTTCAAATCGTTCGGCAATTTCGACGCCGCTTCCGGCACGACGATAGTTGAGCCGCGAATGACCTGTACATTTTTAGCTTCGGCAGGTGCAAGCGGTTTTTGAATCATATTATCATCAACCGTAAACTCGAACGGCATTTCGATGTTTGGATATTCAATTCCGCACTTGTCCGGCTCGACAACCTCGCCCTTCAACGCGGTCAAAACA
Organism: Planctomycetaceae bacterium; assembly: GCA_021371795.1. Taxonomy (NCBI): domain Bacteria; kingdom Pseudomonadati; phylum Planctomycetota; class Planctomycetia; order Planctomycetales; family Planctomycetaceae; species Planctomycetaceae bacterium. Next base: position 23,521 of record JAJFVK010000003.1, read on the forward strand.
GCAATTTCCGGACTGGTCAAAAATACGTTATCGTTTTTCGTTCCCGTTCTGCCGGCAAAATTTCTGTTGAATGTCCGCACAGATACAATGCCGTCGGCAGGCGAAAATCCCTGCCCGATACACGGCCCGCAGCCGGATTCGAGAATTCGTGCGCCCGAAGAAATAATATCGCCCAACGCGCCATTTGCAGCCAGCATATTCATAACCTGCTTACTGCCCGGCGCAATTGCGAATTCAACTGATGGATGAACAGTCTTGCCCTTGAGAGCTTTCGCAACCATCATCAAATCCGTGAAGCTGGAATTCGTGCAGCTTCCGATTATCACCTGATTAACCTTTGTACCCGCAAGCGATTTGATAGTTTTGATATTATCCGGCGAAGGCGAACAGGCAGCCATCGCTTCGAGTTGTGATAAATCTATTTCAATTATGCGGTCGTATTCGCATCCATCATCGGCAGCAAGAGGCAAATAATCTTTTTCTCTTTTTTGTGCTGTGAGGAATTTTTCCGTTTGTTCATCGGATGGAAAAACGCTCGTTGTTACGCCAAGCTCTGCGCCCATATTCGTAACGGTCGCTCTTTGCGGAACTGTCAGCGTGGCAACGCCGGTGCCGAAATATTCAACAACGCAGCCGACGTTTCCTTTTGTGGTCAGGATGCTCAATAATTTTAAGATAATGTCTTTGCTGGCGACCCAGGGGCTAAGTTTGCCGACGAGTTTAACGCCGATAACTTTCGGACAGGTAAGATAAAACGCTCCGCCGCCCATCGCGACCGCGACATCGAGACCGCCTGCGCCGATAGCGAGCATACCGATACCGCCGCCGGTTGGTGTATGTGAATCGCTGCCGAGAAGTGTGCCGCCGGGTTTGCCGAATCGTTCGAGATTAACCTGATGACAAATTCCGTTTCCTGGCCGTGAAAAATAAACACCTTTTTTGGCTGCGACGCTTTGCAGATAAAGATGGTCGTTGTGATTTTCCGGCCCGAACTGCGACATATTGTGATCGATATAGCTGACTGCGGTGTCTGCTTTTACACGTTCAACGCCCATCGATTCGAACAGCAAAAATGCAGTCGTGCCGGTAGCGTCTTGCGTTAGTGTTTGATCTATTTTTATGCCGATGGGTTTGGATTTTTCCAGAACACCATCCATCAGATGCTTTTCAAGGATCTTGAAAGTCAGCGTCTTAGCCAATTTGATGCTCCCTATATATGTATAGCTGATTTGTTGAAAATCAGCGCAATTTATTGTTTGCCGATAGTGCTTGGGTCTTTACCCTCTTCTATCGCGGAGATTTTGTTGACTCTTCGTTGATGTCTGCCGCCGGAGAATTCGGTGGACAGCCATACTTCAACCATTTTCCGCAAGATTTGTGAGCCGAGTAAATCGCCGCTTAAGCAAAGAACGTTTGCGTCGTTGTGCTGTCTGCTGATTCTCGCGTTGAGTTCGTCATAGCAAAGCGCCGCCCGAATGCCGTGCACCTTATTGGCGGCAATACACATTCCGATACCGGTGCCGCAGACAAGAATAGCTCTGTCGGCCTGTTTGTCGGCGACTGCTTTGGCGGCTAAATATGCCATATCCGGATAATCAACTGGGCTGTCGCTGTTCGTACCAACATCTATACAAGTATGGCCGAGTTCGGTTACGATAGCCTTAATCTGTTCCTTTGCTTCAATTCCTCTATGATCGTTGGCAACTGCTACTTTCATTGAGAATTACACTCATCCTTTCGTTAACTGCTTTTTCTATCATTTCACCGCAAGCTGCATACGCTTCGTCATCGCCGCCAATAGGGTCGTCAACTTCCTGACCATCAATCAGCATCATACATTTCTGTTCGGCCTGCGGACAGATTCGGATTATAGCATCTTTGTGTCCGTTTGACATGGCAAAAATGTGGTCGGCAAGACGAATTTTTGCGCCGGTCAGCCGTTGACTCCTGTGCGTGTGGAGATTTATACCTCTCGATTCACAAAACATTATAGAGCCTTCACTTGCGCTAATGCCGTTGACAGCTAAAATGCCCGCCGATTCGATGTTATAACCGTATTCTTCCAATTGGTTAATATTACAGCCGAGTTTTTCGGCCATTTTTTTCTTCGCCAAAGCCTCTGCCATCGGGCTTCTGCAGGTGTTTCCGCTGCATACAAAAACGATATTTATGGCATACATTTTCTGTATTCTCCTTTCGGAATACGCCCCGACTCGTAAAATTTTCAAACCGGTGGAGGATATTTTTGCGACAGTACTACTTTTTTCGTATTTACACTTGCCTGTATTAATCACTATATCGACCAAATCGCCGATTTGTGTGAAAGCTTCTTTGCCGTCAGTTGCCGGCGGGTTACCGGCAGTGTTTGCGCTTGGCGCGACAACCGGATATTTGCACAGGTTCAGCAATTTATTGCCGACTGGTTCGTCCGGACAGCGGATGCCAATACTATTATCCTTATATAATAGTTCGACGACTTCGCTGCCGTGCTTTTCGCGCAGTTTTTTAATTTCATCATCATTGACTTCGAAAACAACTGTCAGCGGACCGGGCCAAGTGTGTTTGAGCAGTTTTTTGACCTGCGCGGTCAGAGTCGGCACAAAATCCACAAGTTTGCTCTTGTCTCCGATGTGCAGGGTGTATCTTTTTTCAAGGTTTCTTTGTTTTACTTCGTCGAGTCTGGCTAAACTTTTTTTCTCCGCCCGGCAGGCAATCCCGTACACGGTTTCAGTCGGAAAAACAACAAGCCCGCCTGCGTCGATGCACTCGGCGCACTTTTTGAGTTTTTCCAAATCCGTTTTCGGGTCTTTTATCTCTATGTATTCCACCATAGCCAGTAAAATACCGGATTAACAGCCAAAAAGGAAGAGTTTTATTCATGTGCTAATTAAACAGCGGTAATTAGACAATTAAGACAAATTAGCTTATGATTATCTATAACATCAAATCAGGTACTTTCCGAAATTATCATTCAGTTAATTTGAGACGAAATAATCTATATAACAAATTTTGGATATGCATAGATGAGAGAATATTGATGTGTGGGAAACTCAATTATTAAAAAAAAGAAGAATCATAATGGGAACCACAGTGGATACTGAAATGCTGTTTACCGATGCACTCAAAAACGACCGAGGTGATATTTTCTCCGATCATATGGCAACATCTTTCCGTATCTGGATGGAAGCAAAGGATGTGATGAGTGAAGAAGTTGTTACTATCTCTATGAATGAAAGTGTGGTATCGGCTGCAAAGCTGATGGCTGAAAATAACATTTCCTGTATCGTGGTTGTAAACAATGATATCGTTGCAGGCATTCTTACTGAAACAGACCTCCTTAGAAAGGTTGCCGGTCAGAATAAAGATTTCGATAAAGTAAGAATTTCAGAAATAATGTCTTCGCCGGTTATTGATATAGCTCCAGAGTTGCCTGTACTTGAGGTTAGCAGAATTTTGAACGAGAACGGCATCAAACGACTGCCGGTCATCGATAAAAATCAATTGGTTGGAATTATAACGCAGACGGATATGGTTCGTGTTATGACATTCTACGGCATGTGGAAAGACGTAGGAGAGATAATGAGCAGGGATGTGGCTGTGATACAGAAGGAAGGAACAGTCGCAGATGCTGCACATATTATGAACACCCGTAAATGTTCGTGCGTTGTGGTACTGTCGGGCAGCGATGTGGCGGGAATTATAACTGAAAAGGATATGATGAAAAAAGTGGTGGCGGTAAAAAAAGACCCCACCAACACAAGAGCAGAGGAGGTAATGTCTTGGCCGGTGATAAGCATACCTGCCGACCATTCGGCGTTTAGTTCGAGCAGAATGATGGAACAAAAGCGCATTCGCAGGATGGTAGTAATGGAAAACGAGCGATTGTGCGGCATTGTAACTCAAACGGATATTTTCAGAGCTATAAAAAAGAAGCTGCAAACCGATGAAGAAAAAAACATAAAGTCTTTGGACAATTCTATCCACAGCATTTACACCCTCGACACAGATGGGCAGATAACCTATGTCAACCAATCGTTCATGAAACTGTTTGATGTGGTGGATTGTAAAGAATTTATAAATCAACTTTTTTTGCCGGAACGATTCTGGGTTAATCCTGAAGACAGGGAACAATTTTTAAGTGAACTGAAAAGTGAGAAATTGGAACTCAAGGAGCTGACGCTTAAAACTTCCAAAGGTAACAAAATATACGTTACTATATTTAATATTATTACCAGAAATGTTCACGGCGACATTAATGGAAGTCAGGGAATAATTTACGATATTACTCCGCAAAAAGAATTATTAGCCCTCCGTAAAACGGAGGAAATGTTAATACAAGCCAAAGCCAAAGCCGAAGCTGCCAATGAAGCCAAAAGCCAGTTCATTGCCAATATGAGCCATGAGATTCGTACTCCGATGAACGCCATTATCGGATTCAGCGATTTTCTGGCAGATGAAAAAATGACTAAAGAACAAAAAGAATATATAAATCTAATCAGAGAATCCGGCCAGAATCTATTAAGGGTTATAAATGATATTCTGGACTTTACCAAAATTGAGGCAGACAAGCTTGACATAGAGATTATTGCCTGTTCGTTAAGTCATTTGCTCAATTCCATTGAATCAATGATGAGGTTAAAGGCAAACGAAAAAGGACTTGAATTCAAAGTTATTAAAAACGACGGCCTCCCTGACCAAATATGTACAGACCCGACACGCCTGCGACAATGCCTGATTAATCTTGTCGGCAACGCAATCAAATTCACGGAAAAAGGACACGTGTATGTAAGAGTTTCATTAGAAACCACAGGCAACAACTCGAACATCCGATTTGACGTTGAAGATACAGGTATAGGTATTTTAGAAGACAGCTGTAACAAAATATTTGAACCATTTACTCAAGCAGACGGCAGCACTACTCGCAAATTTGGCGGGACAGGTCTGGGATTAACTATTACAAAGCGGCTGGTAGGACTTCTGGGCGGTAAGCTTAATTTGACCAGCCAAGTGGGAACAGGTTCTGCATTTAGCATAGCGATACCTGTTGGTTTAGACGCAACAAAACAGCAGTTGCTTGAAACAAATAATATTGATTGTTATTGGGAAGATGAATTAAACAAAGTGGAGATAAAGAAGTTCTCCGGAAAGGCATTAGTTGCAGAAGATGTCAAAACCAATCAGATACTAATGAAGTTGCTGCTTGGAACAATGGGCATTGAGGTAACTATTGCAGAGAACGGAAACGAAGTGATTCAGAAAGCTCTTGCCGAAGAATTCGACCTGATATTTATGGACATTCTGATGCCGTATATGGACGGCTATGAAGCCCTGAAGGCTTTAAGGTCAGAGGGGGTGGTAACACCGATAATCGCCTTAACAGCTAATGCAATGACAGAAGATGTCAAAAAATGTGTAGAGGCCGGTTTTGATGATTATTTAGCCAAACCACTTGATCACTTCAAATTAATGAAAATAATCAATAAATACTTATTGTCAGAAGCCCCTGCTCAAATCGAAACCTTAAATTCTTCCCTATAGGGAAGAACTCATCATAGATTAAAAATTAACAATGCCGGCAACGGCTAAACGAACCCTGCCATATTCCTTTACAGGATTGAAATGATGGCAGGGCTAACAATTATTTGCCCATCTACCCATCGCTCACGCTCCGGGCTCGGATTGATTTATATTTTTGCACCATATTTGCCAGATTTTTCGGTATGCAAGTTCGAGCACTTGGGTAAATTTTTTTCTATCGCAAAGAATGCTCGCTGACATTCTCTGACGCATCGTCTGGCGAATTTTCGACAACGATTCCTGTTTTGCCGCCAATGCGCAGGCTTTATTAACATACTCATCGTGTTTTTGTGCGGCGAAAAATGTCATATCCAATCGACTGAACAAACTCAACGAAACACGGCTGCTGTGGCAGTCGCCGACAAGCGAAATAACAGGCACGCCCATCCATAACGCTTCGCATGTAGTCGTTGTGCCGTTGTACGGGAATGTGTCTAATCCGATATCTATCCTGTTATACAGTTCTAAATGCTCGGCAGGGGATTTGTGGCCGTGGATTTCAATTCTGTTTTTCTGCACGCCGAGCTTTTCAAATATTTCAAAATAATATTCCTGCATCGAGGTGTGCTGGCCGCCGCGGATTTTTAAAATCAATCGCGAATTCTCGACACGCTTTAGTATCTGCGACCATAACGACATAACTTCCAAATTAATTTTCTGATTTATGTTAAATGAGCCAAATGTGGTAAAACCGTTTTTTACGCACGGGCATTCGGCAAGCGGCGGCGCGAAGTCCGGCGGTCTGTAACACAAAAAACCGGTCGGCAGACAAATCTGGCTTTCAGTGTAATATTTGTGATTGTCCGGCGGGTCGGCAAGTTCGTCTGTGATTCGATAATCCATCTGCGAAAGGCCTGTCGTGTCGGGATAGCCGAGCCAGGTAACCTGAATCGGCGCAGGCTTTCGTGTAAAGGCCGCGAGTCTGCCGCCCGCGGTGTGGCCGGCGAGGTCAACGAGAATGTCAATTTTATCTCTGGCAATTGTGTCAGCGGCTTGCTGGTCTGTCAGGCCGTGAATATCCTTAAAGTTATCGAATTGCGGACGCATACGTTTTGTAACTCTGTCGGTTTCTTTCGAGTTATTATAGCCGAAGATTTCAAACGCACTGCGGTTATGACTTTCGAGAACAGGCTCAAAAAAATACGCGACGGAATGCTGATTAAAATTCGGCGAGACGTAACCTATGCGTAGTTTTCTGTCCGGTTCGGGAGTATTGGTGTGTTTGAGCGGAACATCCGACGTGAAATTTTTGCCCCATTTGATGTGTTCGTGAAATAGCGTTTGCGGGCTTATATCCGGCTTATAATGCAGTGAGTAGAGCAGTGTGTCGGCGGTTTCTGTGTCATCCTGCGCGATTTGGACGGCTTTTCGCAGCATTTCGATTCCCTCATTCGATTTGCCCAGCGAGATTAATTGGCCGCCGAGGATATTAAAAATTTTCGGGTCGCCGGGTTCGAGTTTTAATGCTTTTTCGGCATATTCAACGGCAGAGATGAAATTGCATCTTTCCTCTTCGATTCGACTCAACTCATAATACGCAAAGGAGTATTGGCCGAGTTCGAGAATTTTTTTGTTCAAGTTTTCCGCTCTGTCCAACTGTCGAATCTTGAACAGCAGGGTGGAAAAAATATAGAGCGATAAAGTTTTCGTGTTGGCATCCGGGATTGCGCAGACTTCTTCGACCGCGGTTTCGGTCAGCAGGTTTTCAGCTTTTTTGTTATCACCTGCGTTTACAGCGTTTTCCGCTTCGATTAAAAAATCGGGAATATTATCTGCCAAATTTTCGGCATTGTTCATAATCGTTCGGCGACGCTTTGAGCGTTAACTGTTTTTTTATCGTTCTGCTTTTGGCACCATGTCTGCCACATCTGCCGATACGCGTTTTCCATTCTCGCGGCGAATACGACTTTGTTGCAAAGCGCACTTGCCCGCAACCTGTCTCGCATTGTGTTTCTGATTTTGGCCAGCGAGTCCGGCTTCATTGCAAGCGCGACGGCTCTTGCGACGTACTGCTGCGGAGTCGGTGCGGCGAAAAATTCCATGCCGAGGTTTTTGAAAATGCTCAACCCTACTCTGGACATATGATTTTCGCCGACGAGCGATATCAGCGGTACGCCCATCAGCAGCGACTGGCAGGTGGTCGTCGTTCCGTTATACGGAAACGTATCGAGTGCAATATCTACCTTGTCATAGAGCATAAGGTCTGCCGGTGATTGCAGCCAACCTGAAATAGCTATGCGGTCTTTGGCGATGCCGGCCTGTTCAAATTGCTTCAAAAATATGTCGCGGATTTCATCGTCCTGACCTGATTTGAATTTCAACAGAAGATTCGAATTCGGAACCTGTTTTAGAATTTCAGCCCATAGTCCTATAATAAGCGGATTAATCTTACTGCTATTGTTGAAGCAGCCGAAAGTGATGTGCTTTGCCTCTATAAACGGCGCAGGTGCAACTAGCGGCTGGATTCCGCAGGGACTGTAGCAGAGGAAAATACCGGGGAGGTAAAATAATTTTTCGGAATAGTATTGTTCGCAGCCGGGCGGGTCGGCGATTGCATCGGTGATTCTGTAATCTATCTGGCTCATACCTGTTGTGTCAGGATAGCCCAGCCATGTTGCCTGAATCGGAGCGGGCTTGTATGCCATCGCGTACAGGCCCGTGTTGCCGGAATGGCCCGCCAAATCGACGAGGATGTCAATGCCGTCGCTTTCAATCAGCTCTGCTTTGGCTTTGTCGTCCAGTGGGCGGACATTTCTGTACTGGTCGAATTTGCTTTTGAGTCTTTCAGTTGTTTCGTCATGGTGAAAGACATTGCCGTAACCGAAAATTTCAAACTTATCGCGATTGTGTGCTTCGAGCAGCGGCTCAAAAAAATATGTTACTGAATGATTGCGAAAGTCCGGCGAGATATAACCGATTTTGAGTCTGCGGTTCGGGTCTGGGATATTGCGGTGTTGTTTTTTTGCCAGACGCGGAGGCATATTTCTCGATGCCCATCTGACGATATCGTTGAAAATTTCTGCACGCGGAAAATTTTGCAGATAATGGCTGTAAATAAAATAATTCGAATGTGCTATATCATGTTCCGGCCGCATTTTCATGACTTTTCGCAAAAGTTCTATCGCTTTTTCGGTTTGGCCGAGGCTTATCAGGTTACCTGCGAGATTTCCCCACAGAAAAGGTTCGTTCGGGGACATTTCGAGGGCTGTGTTCAAATAATGAATGGCTTTGTTGAGGCGTCCGGTTTTTTTGAAAATATCTGCCAACTCATTATAAACCGAAGAATGGTTATTAAATTTCAACAAATCTTCGAACATCTGTTCTGCACGGGCAATAATCTCGGCACTCTTCAGCAGCGAAGCGATTTTGAACATAGAAAAAACTTTTTCTGTGCCAATTAATCTTTCGAGTTCATTTTTGATGAACGTTTCGTCCAGAAGACGATTTGCCTTTTCCATATCGCCTGTTTCAATGGCATTTTCCGCGTCTTTGAGCCATTGCGGCATTAGTTTGGCCGCCCAGTCGTCGAACGACATTCCTTTGATTGGGTCGTTTTTTTTATTATTGCTGATTTTGAATTTTTGCTTCATTTTTTCTTGTGTCCAAATATAAACATATCATGAACAAAACAGCCTTGGAAAGTTTCAACAATTTCAAGCTGCGCGAGGCTGAAAAGTTGTTTGATATTTTTTTCATCATAGAGGAATATGTGTTCCGGCGGCTTAAACTGCGGCCATTGAGCATTTTCGTTGCGATAACACGGCGTTTGAAACATAAAGAATCCGTTGTCGTCGAGCAGGTCATATACTTTCTGCAAAGCTCTGACCGGCTGTTCAAAATGTTCGAGGACATCGAAGCCGGCGATTATGCCGAACTTGTTGATTGGGATGGTGATGTCTGGGAAAAGCCCGCTGACAACGCGGGGCAGTTTAAAATGCTCTCTGGCAAACTGACAGGTTTTTTCATCCGGTTCATTTCCGACAACGTTTTTCAGGCCTCGCTGCATACAGTAATGCAGAAAACCGCCGTGAGCGCAGCCGATTTCAAGCAGACGAGCAGGCACATCCTTATATTTTTGTATTATTTGAACCATCAGCTTAAACCATATTGGAATGCGGTCTTTCAAATCATTATCTACCCGCTGTTCAATTGGCGGCAATTTTTTAATACCGGCCTGGTCGTGCCAATACGTTTGGAAACCATAAAAATCTTTTAGCTGTTCATTGTTAAGTTGTTGTTTCAAAACAAAAGTATCGCAGTTTGCGCAGCGAAAATAAGCAGGATTGACGGAATCCTGAAGCGTTCCGCCGCCGCACCAGCATTTTTGAAGATTTTTGGCCGCTTCAACTGTCTGTGCTTTTTCCATAGCTTTTTCGAGAATCAACATAATTACTATCCTTAACTATGTACAGAGACTATGCTCGCAGGACAGAGTGCAAGAAATGTGCCAGTAGGTGAAAAAGGCTTTTTTTGCGGAAAATCGGTAACAGGTAAGGGGGGATGTAGTGATATTAAACGTTTTCTCGAACCAGACAGGAAAATTATAGTTTTGAGTCTTTAATTTTGAGTGACGTACTAAAAATGGTGTCGGTTGTCAGATTAAGAAGCAGGTTTGGCAGTGTGGAGTCGGTTGTTAGTCTAACAGATTCGGTGTTTTGGGTTAGTTTGCGATGGCTTTCCAACTCTGATTCAATTCCTCTAACAGTTTAATAACCTCTTCAAGTTTGGCGGTATTTCTTTGAATGTTGCCGTCGTGAATATTGCGAATCATAAATGTATATAAGGCTCTAAGGTTGTTCGCGATTTCGCCGCCGGTTTCCATATCCAAAACGGTATTAAGCTCGTTAATAATGTCCTCTACCTTATTGAGATACTTGCTTTTTGTCTCTTGGTTGCCTGCCTGCATTTCGAATATGGCATATTTCAGGAACTTAATCGCGCCTTCGTAAAGCATCACTACAATACGACCCTGGCTTTGTGTCGTAATTGAGTTCTCCTGATATGTTTCGATGCCCTTCATTATTCAGCACTCCGTTATTGCTTATTAAAATGTGTGATACCTTTAAATATGGGGGATGGCTTTTTATTAACCATCCCCCTGAAATTCAATCAAATCTGCTCTTAATTAGCTATTGAGCAGTGAAAGTGCCATTTGAGGCATTGAATTAGCCTGTGACAACATGGCGATGCCAGCTTGAGAAAGCACTTGTGTTCTGGTCAGCGTTGCCATTTCTGTCGCAACGTCAACGTCAGATATACGGCTTTCAGCAGACATCAAATTCTCTGCCTGAATATCAAGAATCGAAATCGTGCTTTCAAGACGGTTCATCTTGTAACCGAATGCTGCACGAGCCGCGTCTTTTACGGTAATCGCATTGCCAACCGAAGTCAAAGCTGACTGTGCGGCTGAAGCTGACAAAATGTTGATACCTGCACCAACTGCAACTGTGCCAAATGATGCAGACACATCTGAAGCTGTTGTAGCGTCTGAAGTAAGTACTATAGCACCGGTTGTGGTGACGTCCGTATTTGCGTTTGTTTGTCCTGTGATGGCGACGGAGTCGGCTGAATCTTCATTCGAATCGAGCTTGAGGTGGTAAGTTCCGCCAGTGGTGTCGTAGGTTGCCATCTGATAGTTCAGAGTCTGGCCGTCTGTGCCGTTACCAAGGTTCTGGCTTACGAGGTTAATCTTATCGATAACCTCCTGCAGAGTGTAGTCTGTAGTACCGTTGCTGCATGAGAAATAAACATCAACGGTCGTTTCTGACACATCCGTGGCAGGAGTGGTGTCAGTAAATGTAATGGAAATCTTTGCACCGTCAGAATAGGCATCAGTAGCAACAACACTTAAGTATGTAGTTGACAGAGCTGCGACGCCTGATGTTGCAGTGATTGTTGCGCCAACATTGCCAACAGCAATATTAAGACCGGTATCGGTTGTCATATCCTGTCGTTCGATTGTAATAGTGTCGGCAGTACCAACGTGAATTTCGATATCTTCAGCGCTGTCAGTTGTAGTTAACATTCTGATACCGTTAAACGATGTTGCACCGGCGACTCTGTCAATTTCGTCGGCCATTTCAGAAAATTCTGCGTTCATAATTGTTCTTTGTGCTGTCGAATACGAACCCGTAGCAGCCTGTTCAGCCAGCTCTTTCATACGGATAAGGTTCTCATCGATAACGCCCATAGCACCTTCCATCGTCTGTAACATACTAATACCGTCCTGTGCGTTACGTGCTCCCTGCTGAAGAACAGCAACGTCTGCACGAATCAATTCGCGAACGGCCAAACCTGCTGCATCGTCCTTAGCACTATTTATGCGAAGGCCAGATGCGAGTCTTTCAACACTTGTTGACAAGCTGTCATAAGCTTTTCCCAAGTGTCTGGCAGCATTACTTGCCATAATGTTGTTTTTAATCGCTAACATGGTTTTGCTCCTTAAAAATAAACGTTTACTTTTCAGGCCCTGTCAAGCCTTATTTCCTTAATGCGCTACAAGCACATCGCGGTAGTTATCTGATAAGTGCATTTTCGCTTACGAAATGAAAAACTTAAGGCCGGTTTTCAAGCTGGATAAGAAGAACAAGATAGGAGGGTAAAAAACGCGTCTTATAATACTGAAAATGCGGTTTTTACGGGGAGCAGGGAATAAAAAAAACTTATAAATTTTTATGGTCTTTTAATATTCCGCAAGAACATACTGATAATGATGTTACGAGGATTGAAATGGCAGAGAAAAAAGGAAAATTTTTAAAATTTTTACTTATTTTAACAAATTTGTGGTCCGATAAACGGTTTTTATTGAAGATTGTAGATTGAAGAATGAAGATTGGATAATTTGCCGTGGGCTTTTCGTAAATCTTCAATCTTCCCCCTCTGATTTTTGTTTTCAAGGAACAAAAATCCTTAATAACTCGGGGGTCTGCGACATTTTTCAATCTTAAATTCGTGCGTCGCACCAATTTTTCCACATTTGTCTGTAAGCGGCTTCGACTTCCTGTGCCATACGTTTGGCATCAAAAAGCGGACTGTTTTTCATCTTTTGTCGCAATGAAGTTCGCAATTCTGCCAGTTTTGCGGGATTTTGGGCAAGTTCAACGGCTTTAGCGATGTATTCCTCTCTTGTCGGCACGGCATATTCGCCCATATCGAGTCTGTTCAATATTGTCAGGCCGACCCTTCCGTTCATATGCGAACCGTACTTTGAAATGACAGGACAACCCATCCACATGGCATCACCGGTGGTTGTGCCGCCGTTTTCGGGGAAAGTATCGAATGTAATGTCAACATCGCTGTATTGTTTAATGTACTCATTGTACAATTTTCGCCCGCTAAACCTGATACGTTGGCGAGAAACACCGAAATCTTCAAATTTTTTAAAATAAGATTCCTGGATGGCTTTGTCATCGCCGGCGGTAAAACCGATAAAAAGTTTTGAGTTCGGAACTGATTTTACAATTTGTGCCCACGTTTTAAACAACAGGTCATTAAATCTCATATTATTGGAAAACACTCCAAATGTAATATAACCGTTTTTAACGCTCGGCGGCGGCAGGATTTCATATTCTGTGCGGTGGGTATAAAAACAGACACCGCCCGGCAGATAAGCGAATTTTTCAGTGTAATATTTCTGCGTTTCCGGCGGATTTAGCAGTTCATCGGTAATAATATAATCCATCTGCGACATTCCTGTTGTGTCGAAATAACCGAGATATGTAACCTGAACAGGAGCTGGTTTGCGTGCCATCATAATCAGCCTATGGCCGGCGGTGTGGCCGGCAAGATCAACCAAAATGTCAATTTTGTCATCTCTAATAAGCCGGGCAAGCGAATCGTCATTAACTTTAAAAACATCTCTATAACAATCAAACTTTTCCCTCAATTTTACAGTCAAATCGTCCGGCTGTTCCACGTTTCCATAGCCGAATATCTGCATAATATCGCGGTTGTGTGCATTGATAAGCACTTCAAATATCGCGCCAACCGGATGCCTTTTAAAATCAGGTGAAAGGTAACCAATACGGAGTTTGCGATTCGGGTCTGGATCGTTTGTGTGGTTCATATTGGCCATAGACGGCGGCGTATGTTTCGCACCCCATTGCTTGTGCGCATCTGAAATAGTCTGTAATTCCGCATCCGGCAGCAGATGCAGATGGTAAAGATATGTCGAATGTGTCTTGTCGTCAATTTGAGCCTTGTTGATGGCAGCCTGCAAAAGCTGTGAGCCTTCCTGAATTTCGCCGGATTTCATCAGAGCCGTAGCAAGACCGCTCTTGAGCTTTTCGTTATTTGGCTCTATCTGCAGACCCTTGCGAAAATGCGAAGCAGCCTGCGACATACGATCGGTTTTTACGCAAATCCAGCCGAGCCTGTCGTAAGTATGAACGTGAGGTATAATCTTTACGATTTTTTCATAATTTTTTTCGGCCTTTTCAAATTCTCTTATACCTTCAAAAAATACGCCGAGTTCAAATACGTAATCCAGTTTTGTCGGATTTTCTTTTATTAATTCCTCCAGAACTTCAGCGGCCTTTTCGCTATGTCCCTGTTTACGCATAGTATCTAATACCGCGCGAATGCCGGCCGCGTCTTTTTGGCGTTTGAGAGCTTTGCACATAATCGTCGCCGCTTCATCTGTCCGGTTGAGTTTTTTCAGCACTTTGGCCATACTGTCAATTATATTTGGAGCGTCAGGATTGTAGTCATACGCTTTTTGCAGCCATTTGAGAGCTTCTTCGTATTCGCATTTGGCGCGATATACATCGCCTATGCCGCAGTATGCTACGAAGCGGTTGTGTTCGATATTTTTCTTGAATATTTCAATTGCCTGGTCGTGGCAGCCTTTGTTTATGGCTGAAATGGCGTCGAGCAGAAATTGCGGCGGGCCGGCTTTTGGTGTTTTGGCAGTATTATTTGGCATATTCAATCCTTTGATATTTTGAGTACAATGGTATAAAGATAAACTTGAAAATTCAAGTTTTTTACAAATTAAACATTGAGAGGCAATAAAAAGATTATACAATTAAAGAATAATCGGAATTTGACGGGGCAATACTTGTCTGTAAATGGTAACAATATCGGCGATGACAAAGAGCTTGACCGTGCGTTTGCGTTATTCAAGGACGGAAACATTCGGCAGGCGGGGGAAATTTGTCGGGGCATTCTTGAAAAGACTCCCGCGCAAATCGACGCACTGCAATTACTCGGAGTAATTTACGGCAAAGAGGCCAAATACGCTGAATCGGCGGAATTGCTCGAAAAGGTAATCGAACTGCGGCCTGATTTGCCGAAAGTTTATAACAATCTCGGCTTTGCGCTGATGAAGCTTGGAAATCTTGAAAAGGCCGAAGCGGCTTTCGAAAAAGCAGTGTCTTTGCAGACCGATTTCAAACAGGCATACAACAACCTAGGGCTGGTTTCAAAAAAGCTCGGAAATTTTGCACAGGCAGAAATTGCGTTTGATAAAACTCTCCAAATCGACCCGAACTACGCAGAGGTGATAGCAAATCTCGGTATGACTTTTCTTGCACAGGGAAAATGCGAACAGGCGGCCGAATATCTTCGCAAAGCGATTAAGCTAATGCCGAAATTCGCGGAGTTTTATAATAATCTCGGCACGGCTGTAATGGAGCTTGAGCAGTTCGACGAGGCGCTGGCGGCGTTTGGAAAGGCGATTGAAATTGAGCCGCAGCTTGCGCAGCCGCATCATAATCGTGCGCTTGTAATGCTGCTGCTCGGACAATTTGAGCAGGGCTGGAAAGAATATGAATGGCGGTGGATGAACAGCGGATTTTCTACTCCGCATCGGCCGTTTATGCAGAAGCGATGGGATGGTTCTGTTGAAGGCGTTGGAAAACTGCTTGTCTGGGGTGAGCAGGGCATCGGCGACGAAGTGCAGTTCTCTTCATTCATCCCGCTTATAACAGCAAAAGGAATAAATGTAATCGTAGAATGCGATAAGCGGCTTGTGTCTATACTGCAAAGAAGTTTGCCGAATGTTGCTGTCTTTGCGCGAAGTGATGTGCCCGCTAAAGAGCTTGACGACGATTCGATTACACATCAGATACCGGTCTGTTCACTGCCGCAGGTTTTAGGTTGGCCGGTGAATTTACAGCCGCATATTCTGCCGGACGAAAATTTGCGCAAACAATTACGCGACAAATATAAGGCCGGCAAAGATATTTTGCTTGCAGGTATCAGTTGGCGGAGCGGCAACAGTCAGGAAGGTGCAAAACGCTCAATCGATTTGGAATTGTGGGAGCCGATTTTTAAAATCGCAGGCGTGAAATTTGTTAGTCTGCAATATGGTCAGTGTCAAAAACAAATTCAGCAGGCAAATCAGAAATTCGGAATTGAAATAATAAAAGATGAAAACGTAAATCCATTGACAGACCTCGAAGGTTTTTGCGCACAGACCGCGGCGATGGATATTGTAATTTCAGTTGATAATTCGACGGTGCATTTCGCCGGTGTTATGGGGACGCGAGTCTGGACAATGCTTGCGACAGTGCCGGACTGGAGATGGGGGTTACAAGGCGAAACGACTTGTTGGTATCCGTCGATGAAATTGTTCAGGCAGCATAAGCGGGGCGATTGGCGGCCGGTGATTGCGAAAGTCGCAACAGAGTTGAAAAACAAAAATCAAAAATAAAATATCAAAATTATTGAACGGCCTCGGCCGGACTGTTTAAATAAAAATCCATTCCGATTTATCGGGATTCCGCAATTTTGATTTTTGCTTTTTGATATTATCTTAAATGTTGTGGGAGTTCGATGCCGTAATTTCCATACATTCTTTGCAGCACTCTTTTTTGCAGATACTGAATTTTCGGCGACGACCATTCATTGTATCGTTTGTAAAGTATTTCAAGATTTATTAATCTTCTTTGCTTGTTCGAGCCGGTTTGAGAAATGTCATCGATTTTTTCGTGGAACTCCGATGTTATTTTCGCGATGTGCGCGAAATCAAACCAATGTGAAAGGCGAATCCACAAGTCGTGGTCTTCGTGCGTCGCCAGCGATTCGTCGAAATAACCGGTTTTGTCGAAACATGCCTTTTCGTGCATTATAGACTGAATGGCGATGTAGCTTGCGACCAGAAAATAATCACGATTGAAATCCTGCGATTGAAAAATTTCTTTGGAGATAGTAATGTATTTGTCGCCTTGCTTTTCCTGCAGGATGCGATATGAGTCGGTATATGCGACTTTGTATTCGGATGTTTGCAGAAAATTTGTCAGCGTCTCAATGTGTTCGGGATAAATTATATCATCATCATCAAGGTATGTAATGTATTTTCCCTCTGTGCAGGAAATAGCGGTATTGCGGGCAGCAGCGGGACCCTTGCTGTTTTGACAAACGTATTTTATCTCAAGTTTTTTTGACGCGGTGTCGATTATGTGTCGAACTTCACAGCCCCCATCGTTGACCACAATAACTTCCAAATCTTTGTACGTCTGTGTGGCGATACTATTTAACGCCCGTGCCAGAGTGTCCGGCCGGTTGTGAGTCGGAATAATTATTGAAACTGCTTTTGTCATTCAGATATTTTAATGAGGTTGTACTTGAGCATCCACAAAATATAATACATCGCAATCGCATCAGAGATATCAGCGTTTTCTTTTAAAACTTTAATAAATTGCGAAACGGCTATAGTCCGGCTGTAAATTATCTTAAGGGCTGTTATAACAAGATTTGGAATAATAACGCTTGCACTGACGTCAGAATACGCAAGAGGTGGTTTGCCTGAAATAAGTATTTCACGGCCGTATATACTTATGGAAATTTTACAGTCTTCCGAAACCATCTCTGACGGATAATGCGAAAATACCTTCCAGTAATCAAGTTCAAACGGATTTTCTCTCTTGTCAATTTCGCCTTTATAACTTTTTGCTTCCTTGGACAACTCATCCCATAAACAGCAGTATTGGCGGATAACGTGCGGCCATAAATATTGCCGCAGCGCCTTTGCCCTTGCTCTTTTGCCCATCGCATCACATTTTTCAGGATTGTCGAGCAGGTTCTGCAGCGTCTCGAATATTTTTTCCTGGTCAACGGCGACAGACTGGCTAAGCATCAGTTGCAGCGTGGCGAAATTCATAATTTCTGAAACGCCGTGGAGATGGCCTGTTATGTTTGCCCAATACGTCGGGATTTTTATGCCTGTCAGGTTCTGGTCAACTATTTCCGAATAGCCATCGAAATCTGAAACGACGACGGCACATTCGTGAGCCATCGCCTCGACTACGGAAATGCCGAAAGTCTCCTGGAAATTATCGACCGGAGAAGCATAAACATTAGCCGCTCTGTAAAGATGAGTTTTTAAATTGTTCTCAAAATTAAGAAACAATTTCGTATTGGCCTCAAGCTCGTATTCGGCTAAAAGACTATTAAGGAATTGCTGTGCCTGTTTGTCGCATCCGCCGGCAATCATAAGATTAATTTTTTTGTCCGCGTTCTTTTTTATGAGTCGTCTGACAGTATTCAAAAACGGAATTATGTCCATTTTGTTGTCGGTTTCGATTCTGCCGAGAATGAGAATCGCGAACGCGTCTTCGTCAATGCCGAGCAGTTTTCTGCTTTCGCTGCGTTTTGGGATGTCTCTGAATTTATCGTCAATGCCAAGAGGAATAATATCCAGCCTGCCGTTGTATTTCACATTTTTTTGTTCGAAATTATTTTCCGCAGCCATAAACAATTTCTGCATAACTTTTTTGCCGCAGTTACTTGTGCAGACAATCGAATCGAACGGCATCACAGGTGCAGCGCAGACTTTGAGCGCGTGATACGTTGCTTCTTTTGCGTTTAATGAGTGCGTAACGCCTGTTATGGGGAAGAGACTTTTAGCGTAAAGGTTGCGGATGTGAGCAAAGCCGGGATAAAAAAAGCCCCAGCCGCCAAGATGAAAAACATCGTATTTTTTTTTCTCTAATGAATTTTTTAACGATGAGATATGGTAAATTTTGATTCTGTCTTTGTTATTCTGACTTATGTATTCATCTTTAAAAATTCTATCCTGCGTCAATCGGCAATTAGCGTACGTAGGGCAAAAGATGTGATATTCGTTAAAGTCGGAAAATTTGAACAGGGCATTAAAGAATTCATAATTCGCCACGAGCCTGCCGATTTTGAAAGAAGACTCTGACGTTTCTATAAACGGCTGAACTGTACCAAAAACTTTCATTGCCGTATTATAATCCTTTTTCAACGCTATACCAGCATATTTACCGAATCTTCACTATAGTGCATATCCGGTGTGGAATACGGGTTATAACTTTCTGTGCCTTTGGACCCCCACCGACTGTAGATGTTCCCGCCGGTGTTGTTTTGCTGGTTGGATGAATTTTGCTGCCAAGACCAGTTGTTTTGTCCCGCTGATGAATGATCTTTCATATCCTGATGCTCCTGCTGGTTAGCCAAAACAACTTCTATTTTCTTTATGTCAACTCCGCCATCCTTGAGATTCTGAATTATTTCAGGAAGCGATTGCTGAATTTCATATCTTGTGTGCGGTTTATCGACTGAAAGTACGCCGGTAAGACCTGTGCTGTCTTCTGTAAATTTTATCTCGACTTTGCCAAGCTCCGGAGGATTGAGCTGAATAACAATTTCCCTGTTATCCGCGCTTAATGAAGATTGGATATTGTACTGAATCTGGCCGGCAACGCTTGTCGTCGAATCGGCGTTGTTTAGTTTGTGAGTGTTTTCAGCGACCGAAGATGTTTTGAAAATTTGTGAATCATCTGTAACCAAAGATTGCAGGCTTGTCAGTATTGAGTCGCTGTTGTTTGAATCCGATGTCTTGGCCTCAATAGTGCTGTCCTGTATATCCGGCGACTGCTGCGAGGAGTTTTTATCCGGCTCGACGGATTTTACAGAGAAATCGTCTGGGCTGAATTTGTCATCGCTGACTGAATCGGAAGATATGGAATTCGTATTATTGTTTTTCGCACTGTCCGGAATCGTGTTTTGAATCTCGCTTAAAATGTCCTTCAGTGTAGTATCTGATTCGACATCAATATTAATATCGCTATCACTATCGTCCTTTGAATCTATTTCACCGCTGAAAGCCTGCTGATTTTGAACGGTAGCTGCAACAACCGGAATTTCAAGTTCCGGCATTTCCACATTTGTCAAATCCTGACTGCCTGCCAGTTCTTCGATGGTAAGCTGTGGTTTTGTGTCTTCGCTTTCTTCAGTTTGAGTTTGGTCGGAAATATCGGTCAGATTTTCAACTGCGGTTGATGTTAGTTCTATTTCGTTTTTATTTTCGCTTTCGCAGACTGCGGTTTCATCAGTTACCGCTGTTTGCAGATTGTCTGAAATTATTTCGCTAATCGACTGTTCAGTTGCTTGCGTTTGCTCATCAGTCGGAGCAGCAATTTCCTGAATGTTCGTTTTTGAAACTGTTTGGGAAACGGCCGGGGTTTGAACAATATCGGCTGTTATTCGGACAGAATCGTCTGTCGTTGCGAGTTGTTCTTCCGGAACTACATCTGTGTTGGTATCGATATTGATATTTTGGGCAACGGGAATGGCCAGCAATTCCTGTGGTACAGCAGAATTTTCTGTGTTTTCTGTATTCTCGTCTTTTTCCTGCTGATTATCATCCGCGTCATTTTTTTTGGATGTTTTTTTCGGCTCTGTTTTCTTCGCCAAGGTTGCACTGAAATCATTAGCCGATTCATCGACCGATTTTTTCTGTGCCAAAGCTTGAGTGCTGCCGTCCAGTTCAGATGCGAAAGGTGATGATTTGTCTTCGGCCTGGCCGGCGGTTTGCGTTTTTTTGGAAGCTGCAGACTGCTTGGCCGCTGTGCCGGTGTTCGCGAACAAATTGTTAGCTAAAGATATAGTCATACACCCGATATTTAGCAATTAATGTGCCAGAATTGTCTTTTAATAACATTGTATTGTAAGGTGTTGAATAATAACGACTTATATTTGTAGAAAAATATATATAAATTTTAAAAAATTAGATATCAGGTGTTAAACGGCAAAGATGTCGCTATGGATAGGAAAAATCTTCCGGTTCGCACCGCAAACAGACACAAAAAATGAGTGTATAAGATTCGGACAGTGTTAAGACATCCTGGGGGGGTGGGGTGAATAAGGGAAGTGGGTTTTTGGTGTAAAAAGGCGGTTTTTGCGATGAGCAAACCATCTTTTTGCTACTTGGCACAATTATTGCTCCGTTGAACTTAAAATAGTCTGTTTATAGTCTGTTTATGGAATAGTATATGTCAAAAATAAATGAAATATTCGATGTAATCGGGGCCGGCATTAACGCTGAAGCCCTGCGTCAGAAGACTATTGCCAACAATGTCGCTAATCTTCAAACGCCGGGCTATCGCAGATTAGATGTCAAATTTCAGGATGTTTTGGCGAAAGCCCTTGAATCAAAAGATGAAAATATCGATTTGAACGAGGTTTCGCCGGAGGTTTTTCAGGCGAATGAAACGCCGGTGAAATCCAACGGCAACGATGTGAATCTCGAAATGGAAGTCGGTCAGATGGTAAAAAACAGCCTTCGTTACAAGGCACTCGTGATGATGCTTGATAAAAAATACCAGCAAATCGACCAGGCAATGAATGTAACGTAGTTAGACTGAAAGGCGAAACAAATGAGTGTTAATTCAATAGGCCCGATAGATATAGCGATTTCCGGTATGCGGGCGCAGGGCAAAAATATTGAAGTGCTCTCCTCGAACGTCGCCAACGCTCAATCTACCGATGACGGCAGCGGTCAGCCTTATCGCAGGCTCGAAACAATGCTCAAAACGGACAACGACGGTCTGGACGGCGTAACAATGGAAGATATTGTCGGCGATATGTCGGAGTTTCCGACCGTTTTCAAGCCGGGACATCCGAACGCAGATGAAAGCGGCTATGTAAAAATGCCGAACGTTGACCTGCCGAAGGAAATGATGAATTTGAATCTCGCGGCAAGGGCTTATCAGGCCAATACCGCTGTTTTAAAACGTTATCAGGCGATGGTCGAAACAACGCTTGAATTATTAAGATGAGGTGAAAAATGATAAATTTTAATCCTAACGTAAGTTCCTCAATGCCGGTTGGAATGGGTTCCGGCGGTCAGGCAAGCGCCAAGCCGCAGGGAAATTCCGATTTTGCCGACGCAATCAATGCCGTCGAGAAAAATATATCCAAAGTCGATGACGCGCAGCATTCTTCCGACGTGTCGATACAGGATTTATTGACCGGCAAAAACGAGGACATCAATATGGTAGTAACCGAAGTGGCAAAAGCGGATATGAGCTTCAAACTTCTTGTCGGCGTCAGGAACAAATTGATTGAGGCCTACAAACAAACAATGAATATGCCAATATAGTCGGGAAGATTTCAAGACTTGCATTGACGAAAGGTTTAAATGGACTTTTTCCAGAAGTTAAGAGTGATATGGCAGAATGTAAGCTTCGTGCAGAGAGTACTGCTCCTGTCGATAGCTATCGCATTTGTGCTCGTCAGCGTGGTTTTGACACATTGGGCACGCACGCCTGATTTTACCGTGTTATATTCAGGTTTGGATGCAGAAGAAGCGTCCAAAATCGTTGAGAAGATTGCCGAGAAGGGCATCTCGTACAACCTCGCAAACGGCGGCACAACGATATACGCACCGAAAGCAAACATCGCGCAGCTCCGCCTTGATATGGCAAAAGACGGTCTCCCGCAGGGCGGTCAAAAAGGTTACGGAATATTCGATGACGAGAAAATCGGTATCAGCCCATTCGTGCAGAATGTAAATCTCAACCGCGCCCTTCAGGATGAACTTGCAAAAAGCATACAAATGATTGACGGCGTTGTTCACGTAAGAGTGCACATTGTAACGCCCGAACACAACGTATTCAACGCATCGGCAATGCAGCCCAGCGCATCTGTCGTTCTGCGATTGAGAGCGGGTTATAAATTGAGCAACGTAAATGTCGCGGCGATAACACACCTTGTCGCCGGCAGCGTCGAAGGACTTAAAGCCGAAAGCATTACAATCGTTGACAGTCAGGGAAGACTGCTGTCAACAGACTCCGGCAGTGCCATCAGCGCGGGCGTTGGAACAGTTGTCGATTACAGGGAAAGAGTCGAACAGAGTCTGTCGGGCAAAGTTGAAGAAATGCTTGCGACAGTTCTCGGACACGGCAGAGCTTCGGTAAAAGTCAGCGTAGATTTGGATATGAACAGTACAAGTCTTACAACAAAATCCTACGATGCGACCGGCGTGACTGTAAAAGAAGAGATTACGGAAAAATCCAAAACAGCTCCCGCTGCCGCAAGCGCTGAAGGCGCACCGGTTGCCGCGGGCGGTAAGGAAACCGACAACACGATTACTACCAATAAACTTTTCGGCGAAAAAACTCAAACGGTAAACGAACTGCCCGGCACGATAAAATCAATTTCTGTCGCGGCGTTCGTGGATTTGTACCCGTCTGACCCAAATAACAAAGAATTAATTATACCCGAAGCCAGCGTGATGGAGATTATTAAAAACGCGATTGGTATTAAAGACGATTCAGCAATCAAAGTTGTAAACGCCAGATTTTATAAGCCGGTGATAGCGGCAGTCGAAGAGCCGAAAAAACTCGACCTCGTCGCGATAGCCGGTCAGGCGTCGCTTGGCATTATGGCGATTTGTGCACTGGTGGTCTTAAAGATGTTCAGCGGAGCAAATAAAAAGGCCGGCGCTGCGGTCGCCGCTGTGGCTCAAATGCCTGCGGGAATGCAGCTTCCCGGCGGCGGGGCGGCAGGTATGCTTCCGGCTTCGGTTGAAATCAATGACCCATCAATGCTGCGAAAGCAGATTGCAAATAGCTTAAGAAGCAACCCTGAACAGGCAAAACAATTATTCTCAAGCTGGATTGAAGAAAAAGCGAACTAAATAAAAATAAAATATCAGAAATAAAATTTTTGTATGATCAAAATAAATAAATGGCACTGACAGGAAAACAAAAAGCAGCGATGTTGCTGATGAGTCTCGACCCGACTACGGCCGCTGAACTACTAAAAGGCGTAAGGCCTGAAACAGTTCAGGAATTAGCCGTTGAGCTGGCATTTCTCGAGGCTTCCGGTATGCGCGACAGCAAGCAAAGCGTTGAGGTTGTTTCGCAATTCTGTCAGTCGATTGCACCGGTTCAAACTTCGCCGTTTAAAAAATTTCTCGGAACTCTGCTAACAAGCTCGGTTGGCATGGAGAAAGCCAAACAGATACAGGAACAGATAGACGAACTGCTTGACAAACGCGACCCGTTTAAGACCATCCGTGCGGCAAAGTCACGTAAATTGGCCGATATTTTATCTGTCGAACATCCGCAGGCGGTCGCGATTGTTCTTTCCGAACTGCCTGCGAAGAAGAGTTCTGAAGTGCTGGCATTAATAGACGAGAAAATCAGACTTGGAGCTATAAGCGGAATGAGCGGCGCGGTACTTGTAAACGCCGAGGCCAAAAAAAGAATCGCTGAAATAATAAGTAAGAAACTTGAAACTCGTGCCGCAGCGCCGGGAGCGCCATCGGCAGCAGCAGGGACAGGTGCAGAGGAAGGCGAAGAAGAGGGAGAGGCCGAACATCCTTTAAGAAAAACAGCGATGGTCATACGAAACCTCGCCAAAGAGATTCGCGACGGCCTTATGGCGGCTCTTCAGGAAAAAGACCCCGAAGCCGCTGAAAAAGTCAACGAACTGATGGTTGTCTGGGGAGATATGATGATAATAACCGACAGGTCGATGCAGGAGGCTTTGAAAGGTGTAGAGCCGAGTAAATTAGCGATTGCGTTAAGTAAAGCTGAAGAACAGCACATCAAAAAGATTAAAGCTAATATTTCCGAACGTGCTGCGGCGTCAATCGATGAAGAGGCTTCTCTTATGACACCTCCCAAGAAAGAGGAAATCATCAAAGCAAGAGAGGAACTCGTGGACGTGTGGCGGGATATGAACAAAAAAGGCACGCTGAATTTTATAGAAGAGGCAGAATAACACGATGGCGACTGTATTGCTAAAACTTGCCAGGCCTGTCAAATCCATAAGGGTTTGCGATGCTTCAGCCGCTGCGCTTAACGCCGAACAGATTACACTGATGGAAGATTTAAAAAAGCAGAAAATTCTTTATCAGCAGGCTTGCCGGACGGTTCAGGCAATATCCGATAATTTCAAAGAAAATTACGAAACAATATTCGCTCAAAGAAATGAAGAAATCGCCAGGCTGTCGGTAGAAATCGCGCGTAAGGTTTTGATGCAGGCAGTGAAAGACGGCGATTATGAAATCGAAAACGTAATAAAGGAAATACTTCAAAACGCGCCGTCGCAGCACGAGTTGGTTGTGCATCTGAATCCGAAAGATTTGGCCGCTATTCAGCAAATCGGGACAGAAGCGTTCGCCGATGTTGCGTTTGTGCCGGACAATAATATAGGACAGGCAGAATGTGTTCTCGAAAGTCCCAAGGGAATTATTAAATCCTTAATCGACGAACATCTCGAACAGATTGAAAGGGCGCTTACAAGAGCAGGTTAATTATGACAGTCGGGAAAATTAATAAAACACTGAATATTAAAAACAATGCTTCGGCAGAGTTTGGAAGCGATTTAATCGATTTCGATAAATTTCGCTCGGCTCTTCGCGGCGTTAATCTGCTGAACTGTCAGGGCTGTGTGATTCGCGTTTCCGGCCTTACGGTGGAGTCCAGCGGCCCGAAAGTCGGTATCGGCGAGCTTTGCGGAATCAATCTTCGCGATGGCAAAAGTGTTCTTGCAGAAGTTGTCGGCTTTCACAATGACCGTCTTGTTCTGCTGCCGCTTGAGCATATTGAAGGTATTTCGCCGGGTGATACGGTAACAAGCCGAACGTCGCCGCGGTTTATTACGCTGGGTGAAAATATTCTCGGGCGTGTATTAAATGGTTTGGGCGAACCAATCGACGGCAAAGGCCCGCTGGACGGCGAGGATAAACAGGCTTTGGACGCAAGCAGTCCGCCGGCGTTGAGCAGAAAAAAAATTACGCAGCCTCTTTCGCTTGGTATTCGTTCCATTGATGGAATGCTGACAATCGGCAGAGGGCAGCGTGTTGGTATTTTTGCCGGCAGCGGCGTAGGCAAAAGCGTACTGCTGGGCGATATCGCAAATTCGAGCGACGCAGATGTGAACGTTGTTGCACTGATTGGCGAACGCGGCCGTGAGGTTCGCGAATTTCTCGAAGAAAATTTAGGCCCGGAAGGTCTGGCACGCAGCGTTGTTATAATCGCAGCGTCCGATTCGCCGCCTATTCAAAGAGTTAAGGCCGCGTTTGTCGCTGTTACTATCGCGGAATATTTCAGAGACAAAGGCCGAAACGTGTTGTTTATGATGGATTCGTTTACACGTTTTGCGCAGGCGCAGCGAGAGATAGGGCTTGCAGCGGGTGAGCCGCCTGCCGCAAAAGGGTATTGCCCGAGCGTTTTTGCGTTGATGCCGAGAATTGTTGAGCGGTTAGGCAACTCTGATATCGGAAGCATTACGGGTATTCTTACTGTTCTTGTTGAGAACGATGATTTGTCCGACCCGGTCGCAGACAGCGCACGAAGTTTGCTCGACGGCCATATCGTATTGTCGCGCAAACTGGCCGACAGAAGTCATTTCCCTGCTGTTGATATATTAGGAAGCGTAAGCAGACTTATGTCAACCGTTGCAAGTAAAGAACACAAAATCGCGGCTCAAAAGATGAGGGAAATATATGCTACTTATATTGACGCCGAAGATTTAATCAATATCGGCGCGTTTTCAGCGGGCAGCAACCGCAGGATTGACGGAGCAATCGCGCTGATAGACAAGCTGAAAGGTTTTCTTGTTCAGGGCGTTCGGGAGCGAACTGGTTTTGACGATACGGTCGGCCAACTTGTTTCCATCGCGGGAGTTTGGGACGAGATGCTGAATGTAAATGTTGCAGGAAAGAAATAGTACCCTTAAGGGTAAAAAACTTTCGCTAAAGTTGTGTATCTCGCTGTTCGTGAAGCGTGAAGTGAAATACGAGATACGTTTTACGAGATGCGATTTTTTTCCGCGGATTATCGGGAGTGTTAAATTAGGTCTGGTTGATATATGAAACGTTTTGTCTGGCGAATGCAGCGGGTACTTGACATAAAAATTAAGGAAGAACAGGTTAAAAGAGCCGAACTGTTTGAAATAACCCAAAAGCTGACGCAGGCTCAAAGCGAGCTGGTTATGCAGAAAACGATATTGGCAGATACGATAAACGATTTGTCGAAGGAATCGCCGAAGAAGCGGTTAGACAAACAGGAATTGTTCCTGAAATTCGCGGCTGTCAACGATGAGCTTATCAAAA
The DNA here is from genome assembly GCA_021371795.1 of Planctomycetaceae bacterium. Lineage (NCBI taxonomy): Bacteria > Pseudomonadati > Planctomycetota > Planctomycetia > Planctomycetales > Planctomycetaceae > Planctomycetaceae bacterium. The sequence continues at coordinate 50,414 of JAJFVK010000003.1, forward strand.
AGCTCGGAAAACAGGTGGCCGAGATTGAAAAGCAGCAAAAAGAAAAAATCAGTGAAGTTATGAGAATAAAGCAGTTCAGAAAAAGCCTTGAACGGCTTCGTGAAGAAACGAAAATGCAGTTTATAAAAGAACAGGAAAAAGTTGAACAGAAAGACGCTGATGAGCTTACGACCATCAGATACTCCCGCAAGATTATGGAAGCGGATAAATGGCAGAATAAGGAGATGAGTCTGTGAATAAAAAGCTGTTAATAATAATAGCAGTGGCAGGATTAATAAGTTTCGGCGGAACATTTTTTCTCGGGTTAAAGACGAAAAAAGCTTCGCCTGTTGTCCAGACCGCATCGCATCCGGCAGCGGACGCTAATGTCGAGACGATGAAACTTGAAGATCCGTCCGTTCGTATTCCAGGGGTCACGGAGACTGCCGGCGATAAGAATGTATCAATCGCGGAAAAGCAGCTTAAAGATCTCATTTATGAAGTCCGTGAAAAAATCAGCGAATACGATACCAAATTAAAGGAACTTGAATTACGCGAAAAGAATCTGCAGGCGGCCAGGGATACGCTTAAAAGTGATGTCAATGAACTCGATAATCTTAGAATCGAACTTACTTCGACTTTGTCGAGCATAAAGACCGAGCAGGACAAACTGGAAAAAACAATGGTTCAGATAACTCTTACCGAAGAGACTAATCTGAAATCTATTGCCGCGACTTACGACAAGATGGACGCGGCGCAGGCAGGTAAGATTTTGTCGAGTATGAACCAATCCAATAGGGGCAGCAGTGCCGACGATGCTATTAAGATACTATATTATATGTCGGAACGTACCAAAGCGAAAGTTTTGGCAGCGATAGCGGAATCAGAGCCTGCGATTTCCGCCAATTTCTGCCAGCGATTAAAAAAGATAAGTGTAAAGGATCAGTAAAATGGATATTGCAACAATATGCGGAATTATTTTTGGTTTTGTTACTGTTATCGGCACAATTCTATTTGAAGGAAATCTGGCTATATTCTTTAATATTCCTGCGCTGGCTATCGTAGGCGGCGGCTGTACCTGCGCAACGATGATTCATTTTTCGCTGCCGCAGCTTTTGGGTATTTTTTCCATCATTAAAAAAACATTTGTTACGAAACTGCCCTCACAGGCAATGATAATACAAAAGATGGTGGACTTTGCGACTATTAACAGACGTGACGGAACGCTGGCACTGGAGCAGGAAATACGAAAATTGAACGATCCGTTTTTCGCTCGCGGCCTGCAAATGCTTGTGGACGGCCAGAACGCCGAGGCCATTCACGAAATTATGTCTATGGAAGTTCAGTATCAGCAGGAACGCCACGCGATGGGCAAAAAAATCCTTGAGTTTATGGGCGCTTCGTGTCCGTCGTTTGCGATGGTTGGTACGCTGATTGGTTTGATATCGATGTTGAGCAAAATGGAAAGCCCTGAAGAGGTAGGACGCGGTATGGCGGTTGCTTTGGTTTGCACGTTTTATGGTGCTTTTACAGCTAATATGCTGTGTCTTCCGCTGGCCGGAAAATTAGGACAGTATTCCAAAGCCGAGACAATTATCAAGGAAATGATTATCGAAGGCGTCTGTGCGATAGCCAAGGGCGAAAACCCGACGGCAGTTCGTGAAAAAATACACGTGTTTGTTTCCGCCGGCCGGCGTGAAAACTTAAAGGTTAAATCCTAATGGCCGGGCACGAGAAAAAACAAGAGGAAGAAGAGAGTGGCGAGAGCGCGCCGCTATGGATGGTTACATTCTCCGATATGGCGTCGCTTTTGATGGCTTTCTTTGTGATGCTTACTACGTTTGCTTCTTTCGGGCCGGAAGAGACAATGGTAATTCAGGGGGTAGGCCGGGCCGCTCTGCTTCCGAATTATGGTGCACTCCAGCGATTACCTAAAACTGCAGTAGTAAAAGTTTCAAAATCCAACTCGCAGGCTCAAAGCGGCAGTGAAAAGCCTACTCTCGAAAAGCAGCCCGGCGGTGGATTCAAACACAGAGATTCGCAGGATTTCAGAAATCGTAAGGTATTTCTCATCGCCTCCAGATTAGTTTTTATTGCCAACGGCTCTACTTTATCTCCGCAAGGCAGGGAATTTTTGAATACTTTGGCAATGTTTGTGCAGGAAGTGCCGAACAGAATTATCATTAGCGAAAGCGGCACTGAAAATAGAAATACTGCTTACGGCGTAAAAAGATCTATGGCGGCACTGAAATTTTTAGTTGGGAAAGGCGTATCGGAGGACAATTGCAATATTGCCGCTGTGGGTATATCTCCGCCTGAAAATTTTCAAAAAGAAAGAATGCTCGAAATTGTTCTGCTTGATGAGGGCGTTGCCAAATGAAAGGCAAAGGACCACCTCCGGAAGAAAAAGGCGAACAGGCGCCGCTGTGGATTATTTCATTTGCGGATATGATTTCGCTGCTGATGGCGTTCTTTGTTATGCTTTTGACGATGTCGCATAGCGCTCGTCAGGGTAAAATATGCGAAGAAGGTTCCGGCGTTTTTGAAAAAACGATGGAGGGGTTCCGTACGTCGATATCAAGTTATGGAGTGCCAAACTGGTTCGGCTCTGAACAGGAAAATATGGATTTCGGCGCTGAAAAAAGCCATTATAACGTCAAAGGGCCTGAACCGAAAGTGGATACAACGAGGATAATCGATTACCGTGAAGAGAAAATCCGGCAGATGTATCAGAAACTTACCGAAAACGCCAAGACGATGAAATCTCAAATCCAGGGCTCAAGGCCGGAGTTCACTGTTTTGCCGATAACATTCAGCGAAGGACAAACTGTTTTGAATAGTACTTCACAACAGATTTTGAACGGATTTATTAATAATCTGTCCGGTGCATCGGCCAGTATAAAGACAATATACGTAGTCGGTCTTGCGCCGGAGGAATCAGACGAAACCAAGCAGTGGATAATTTCGACAATGCGGGCGCAGGAGGTGTCGGATTACATAAAAACCAAAGTGGTGTCCCGCTTTTCTGTTTATTCGTGGGGCGCCGGTTCCGGCGGAGCGTGGGTTACACGTGAAGGTGTAATTTCAAAAGATTCGCAGATATCAATCGCAATTTTGAAAGAGCACGAGTAATAATACCAATCGGGATGCCGCGTCAAGTTTTTCGACATCCTATTCAAATTACACCTCATTTTTTAATGAAAAGGGCGGTTTTTTGCCTAAAAATGCTGTTTCTACCATTCGGCACGTGATTTGCTCTGTGCATGGTATGAAGTCTTCTAAAAAAATGGTCATATTGTCGCTGACGCTGATTCTAATGTTATGCGCGACAAAAATGGTTTCCTCCGCGGAAAAACGTACGGTCTGCGCTGATGCCGACAGCAATTCACTCTTGAATTTGCTGACAGATGACAGCGGTGTTAAGAACGAAAGTGTTAAGCCCGCTCTGACCGTTGGTTCAAACAGTGATGTCGGCATCAAAGGCCTGTTCTACAAAATGATTTTCATGGTTCTGCTGATGGTCTTTCTCGGCGCAGCGGTGCTTTATATCTCCAAAAAACTGCTGCCGAAAATTAATCTGCCCGGCAAAAAAATACAAATGACAGAAACCGTTCATCTTGGACAACGCAAGTCGCTGCACCTGGTAAAAATCGGCAGCAAGACGCTTCTTATCGGCAGTACAAATGAAAATATCACCAACCTCGCCGATGTTTCAGAGCAGATGATGGAACTTGAGGAATAAATGACGATGAAAGCTGTTCAAAAAATTATTTTGCTTTTCATTGTTCTTTCGGCCGGCTCTTTCGCATTTGCAGAGGATGCCGCTGCTCCAACAAATGCGCTGCCGAGTCTTAACGATTTGGTCTCGGTCATCGATAAATCCACCCAGCAAAATCCAGAAGAGCAAAACGGCAAAGACTGGTCAACACCTGTAAAACTTGCAATCATTTTCAGCGGACTGGCGATTCTGCCGAGTCTTTTGGTGATGATGACGTCTTTTACGCGAATTGTTATCGTGCTGTCGTTCGTCCGCAAGGCGCTGGGCACGCAGACAATTCCGCCTACCATCGCAATCATCGGTCTTGCGCTGTTTCTTACGCTTTATACGATGACGCCGACATTTACAAAAATTAATCAGACAAGCATTCAGCCGTACCTTGCCGAGCAGATTGATTTCGGAGTCGCCTGCACAAAAGCCGCCGATGGCATAAAAGAGTTTATGCTTCGTCAGTGCCGGCCGACCGATTTAGCTCTGTTTGTGCAGATGTCGAAAATAGCGCCGCCAAAAGACCCGATGCAGATTGGTCTGCACGTGGTGATTCCCGCGTTCATCATCAGCGAGTTTCGCATATCTTTCGAAATCGGCTGCCTTTTGTTTATTCCGTTTCTTGTGATAGACCTCGTTATTTCGAGCGTCTTGTTGAGTGCGGGTATGATGATGCTTCCGCCGGTGATGATTTCTATGCCGTTTAAGCTGATATTGTTCATTCTCGTTGACGGCTGGGGATTGCTGGCGAAAAGTCTTGGTTTGGGATTCAATTAAAATAAATCAGGTACGAATATATGGATAGCAGTTTTGTAATTTATCTTGGCAGGCATACGCTTGAGATTTCATTGCTTGTGGCTGCGCCGATTTTGCTGACGTGTATTGTGGTAGGCGTTGTTGTTACGCTGTTTCAGGCCGTTACATCGATACGCGATATGTCATTGACGGTTGCGCCGAAACTTGTGGCCGTCGGTTTCGTAACGCTGATGTGCGGAAGCTGGATGCTCGATTTGCTTCTGAAGTTCACAATGGAAATTTTCGGCTATATACAAAATATCGCGCGGTAGCAAATGGAGCTGATGATAACAAAACTGCTCGGATTTATGCTGGTGCTCACACGGGTATCGGCTTTTTTTGTAGTAGCTCCGATTTTCAGCGCAGAAATAGTTCCCGCCAGAATCCGAATATGTATTGTTGTGCTAATATCGATTTTCTTTGCCTCGGTTTCTCCGCCTCCGATGGATTTCGGCGGAGTTACCGAACTCCAGGCGATTCTGCTTTTGATTAACGAATCGATTTATGGTTTTGCGCTGGGACTGATAAGCGTTTTGATATATTCAGCGGTAAAAGTCGCCGGCCAGCACATCGAACGCGAGATGGGGCTGACGATGGGCGAAATTTTCGACCCGATAAGCGGCGAAAGCGGCGAATCGCTCGGTCTTGTTATCGATATGCTGTTTATATTGATGTTCCTGAACGCCAACGGCCATCACATGCTTCTTATGATAATTTCCAAAAGCTATCAGGCGTTTCCTGTCGGGACTTTCGTATCTATTCCCGACCTGGTCGAGGGTGTCGTCAAGGCGGGTTCGGTAATGTTGACGGCAAGTCTGCGGCTGGCGGCTCCGATGCTTGCGGCGTTTTTACTGCTGCTGATAGTTCTTGCGGTCTTTTCACGTTTGATGCCTGATATGGATATTTTATTTATCAGTATGCCGCTGCGCGTAGGGCTCGGCCTGTTGATGCTCGGCACATTTTTGCCTTTTATAAATCAATTCGTAAGCGAGTTTGCCGACTGGATGGGCAAACTTTTGCCATTGTAGTTATGTAAAAATTTTAAAGGTGTAACTTGGCGGACAGTTCAGCATCTGACAAAACAGAGAAACCGACGTACCGAAAGCTCCAAAAAGCACATGAGCAGGGACAGGTTGCGCAGAGTGAGGAACTGCCGAATGTCGTCGCGATTTTAGCTCTTGTTATGGTACTGTTCGTATTTGCGCCGGATATGCTGCGGTGGTTTGTTCAGCAGATGAAAATAGGAATGTCTGCTCAAAATAATATTTTCACAGACAGCGAAACATTTATAAAATTCTTCAAAGCGGAAATTACAAGTGCAATAACAATTTTGATGCCTGTTTTCGCGGCTCTGGTTGTCGGGGGAATACTTTCCTGCCTGGTCGTGAGCGGAATACATTTTTCGTCAAAAGCTTTGGTTCCAAAGTTCGACCAGATAAATCCCGTAAACGGATTCAAACGCCTGTTCAATCTCAAAGCACTTGTTAAACTTGCCATCTCAATCGCAAAACTGATATTCATTTCAGTTATAGTGTGGAAATATCTTCAGGGCAAAATAGAATCGCTGGCCTTGATTCGATGGGCATGGACAGGTGGAATCATCGTGGCAATCAGCAATTTAATATTGGGAATGCTGACACGTATTTGCATCGCGATACTGATTATAGCGCTGGCCGATGTCGCTTTCCAGAAATGGAAATACATCAGAGACCTGATGATGACCAAGCAGGAACTCAAGCAGGAAAGAAAAGATATGGAAGGCTCGCCGGAAATAAAATCGCGCGTCCGCAGAATCCAGATGGAAATGGCCAAAAAGCGTATGCTCAAAGATGTTGCAACGGCCAATGTCGTACTTGTCAACCCGACTCACGTAGCTGTGGCATTAAAGTACAACCCTAAAACGATGGATGCGCCGATTATGGTCGCCAAAGGCGCAGACCTTATGGCAGAGAAAATCAGGGAAATCGCCAGAGCTTATGGTGTGCCGATTATCAGAAGGCCGGAAATTGCAAGAGCGATTTATTATGGTGTGAAAAAGCCCGGCGATACGATACCGCAGAAATTATATGCCGCCGTTGCGGAAATACTGGCGATGATTTACAGACTCCGTCGCAGAGGTGCTTAAAGATTCCTATTACTAAGAACTGCCGTATAAGGAAGTAAGCGAGCTTACTGACGCGGTTTGCTGTGATAACAAAGCCAATGTTTTTTCGAGACGCGCGAATTTATCGACGAGTCTTGCCTTATACGCAGTTAGTCTGTCATTTTCCTGTTCAATCTTGGTTTCGATGGCCGTTATTTTGTCATCTAATATATCTCCGCTGATGTCGAGCCTGCCATCGGTTTCGAGTATTCCTTCGATGTATTCGTCGAGTTTGCTCATAATACCCTGTTTTACGGAAATGGATGAGGTATAAGTACCTTCCGACTGCGTTAAGTCAACCGTGAACTGAAGCGAGTTTTCCGGGCTTATCGGGTTGCCATCGTCATCGAATGTCGTAATGCCTGATACGAGATTGCCGCTCCATGTGGCGTGCCGCCATTCTGTTTCGGTGGAGAGTTTTATTCTTACATCAGTTATTTCGTGGCTGCCGTTTAAGTCAACCGCTATGTCATAGTTGCCGGCAGTGGTGTATTTTTCGCTTGCGTTGTAAAATTCGATAACGCCGGTGTCGTTGTTGCTGATTTTATTGGCGCCGAGTAAATTCAAGACACCTGTAAAATCTTCGCCTATAGCAGTGTTGAATACGGAAGCGTCAAATTCCATCTGGCCTTCGCCGTCAAATGTTATTCCGATATCTTCTGCTGTGGTGAAACTGTCAAATGATTCGAGAAAACCAGTCGCTAATCCCATAAACGGATTTCTGCTTTGAGTTTTAATGTATGACACAGCCATATCGCTGCTTAAAACGCCCATTGCCTTTGTATCTGCGTCGTATTCTGTTTGGTTATCCAGCTCCTCCATCAGAGCGTTATAAGCGGTAACTACGGACTGCACTTTTGATGATACTGATGAAGTGTTTCTGCTGACAGTGATTTTCACAGGCTTATTTTCTTCGGTAACATCCTTGAGGCTTATAGTTATGCCTGACAGTGCATCGGTAATGTTGTTTGTGCTTCTTTCGATATAGCCGTTATTGCCTTTGGTGCTCTCCGTGAAAAGTGCGGAAGTGCTGCCGGAAAATGTAAGAAGGCTTGAGTCAATCGAAAGCATATTTGTGTCGCCAGCCGAAGCTTCGAACGTGAAAGTAGTATATCCGGCAGTGCCGCCGGTAAGATCGTCGCCGCCAACGGTAATACCTGTTATCCCTTTGGCTGTTAAAGCTGCCTGAATTTGTTCAGTTGTTGCATCGTAAGCGATAGGGTCAGTAATTACACCATTGTATGTAAGACGGAAAGAGCCTCCGGTTGCTGTTGAGCCGAGAGTCAGTCTCTGTATTTCAGCGGATGAAGTAGTAGGGTAGCCGTCAACTTTTATTCTTGAACTCTGTGATGACTGTGTCTTTGTGAAAGTTCCAAGGTTGAGTACATTAGGCGTTCCGCCGCCTTCTGTCGAAACTGCCATTGTCGGCAGCGTAAATGCTGTATCTCCTGTGCCGGGGTTGTATGACATACTTACTTCCATCGAGCTTGCGCCGGAAATATTGTCTGCCAGAACAATTTTTCCATTTTCGAATCTGGCAGTTGCCACGCCGTCATACATCTCGTTTATCGCATCAATGAGCTGACCTACGGTAGTCAGGGAATTTACGGTTAATTCCTTGTCTGCAAGAGTAGTGCCGAAATGGTTTTTACCACTGATAGTAATTTTTTCGCCTTCCAGCAGTCCGCCGTTTTCGGTGAACTGTGCAAGTTCAGAAATTTTGGTCGTAAGGCCTGCGTCTTTCCCATCTTTAGTTAAGCTTGTTGCGGCTTTCCATGTTTCGGTGTATGTGGTGTCAACAGATATTTGATAGTCTTCGCCGGCATCCTGACCGCTTAGCATTAAACGATATGTTCCGCCGTGATTAAGAAGGCTTGCGGTTACGCCGGGATTGCCAGTGTCGTTGTTAATCAGATTGACCAAATCTTCAAGTGTTGTTTCACCTGCTACTGTAGTTATGCTTCTGGTCTGGTGATTGTATGTATAAATAAATGTTCCATCGCCTACATAGTCAGTTGTATATTTGTAAGATGAATTGTCCTGTATCCACGTTTCGGTCGTCGCAAGCTGACTTACTTCTACAGAGTGAGAGCCTTGGGTGGCGCTTGAAGAAGCGGAGGCTGTAAGTATATCAGTATCGCTGGAGCTGGAATTATAAGTATTTAAAGTACTTGTATCTGATAACTGGCCGGTTGCGGATTTTAGAGCAGAAACCAGACTTCGTACACTTTCCAGCGCAGTCTTTTGCGTTTCATAGCTGGTCTGTTTGGTCTGGTATCTTGCAAGCCTTTGACTTTCGACATTAACCAACTGTGTAATGAGACTGCTTGTATCAATACCTGATAATACGCCTGGCAATGTAATCGTTGACATAGTTTTGCCCTTTATTCTTTGCTGTTAGCTATCCTGTATCCAAAAAATCTTCTTATTTCGACTCTGGATTGCTACCTTAATTATCGAACGCTTCGGCACTAAACTTAAATATAGATTTAATCTAACCATTTTTGCGATATACACTTAGAGTTTTTCGGACGTTATCAACAGCTTTCTGCTGATTTAGCAGGCAGGCTTTTTCGCCAGCCAGAATCAAGTCTAATTTTTTATATAGGTCAAGCACGTATTTGTGCTGTTTTTCAAAATCAGGATTTGGAGGTAATTTATTTTTCAGTAGTTTTTGTATCTTGATTTCGGTCTGTTCGGTGAGTTTTTCGACTGTTTTAAAATCGCTTTTCATCGCTGCCTGGATTTGTTTTTCAAGCAGGCACCCAAGCTCGTACAGCGGAGATGTTTTTTCATCAGCGTTCATCGTGCGGATATTAGATTACGGTCAACCTCTTCGAGGAGATTGACGGCGTCCTGGTTTTTGGAATCGAGCTGCAGGATATTGAGAAGTATTTTTTTCGATTGCTCGAAATTTCCTTCTCTGACATAAAGGGCCGCCAGCGCGAACATAACCGAACAATCATTCGGATGCATATCGAGATAAAGTTCAAGATAATGAATTACTTTCGCGAACGAGCCCATCTGGCAGGATGTCTGAAACAAACCCAGCAGGGCGGTGAGATTATCCGAATTCAGCTCAAGGCATTTGAGATACATTTCAAATGCTCTTTCGTAATTGCTCTTTTTTTGCGCCGTCATAGCAAGGCCGCAGTATGCGCGGCCGCATTGCGGGTCCAGTCGGCAGGCAACTCGAAACGCAATTTCGGCGTTATCCAATAAATCTTTTTGATAATCGATTATTCCAAGTCCGATATAAGGCGCCGCTTCGTCTGGATTCAGTGCAGTCGCTTTTTCATAACATTTTTGTGCAAGGTCGTAATCGCCGATGGAGGTATAATAGTCGCCGGTTTTTTGCATTTCCGCGTAGTTTGTGCTCTCCTGTTCGATCATTTCTTTGTTTTTATTATCCATGGCGTTCCCTGATGTCTGTGTCGTTCTAATTTTCTGCCATTTTTCTACTGATAATTTCAAGCATTGGGTGCAGCACTGGCTGATTTGGCGAAATCTCAAGCGACTTGTTGAGCAATTGATGCGCATCTGAAATTTCGCCGGCGTTTATAAACATTTCAGCGGTTCTGTTGAGTATTTCAGCGTTTAAAATACCGAGTTTTTCCATAGTATCGAAAAGCGCAGCGGCTTGTTTTGCGTTGCTTTCAGAAAGGTATGCCTCTGAAAGATTCCAGATAATTTCCGCCGAGTCAGGCTGTAATTCATTTGCTTTTAGAAAATGTTCAATTGCTTCATCAGAGCGGTTCAGACAATACAGTATTGCGCCGGTATCGTTTATAATTTCCGCGTTGTCCGGCGACTCGGCCAGATATTTTTGGATGCACTCGAGCGCTTCCTGATGTTTTCCCGCCTCGGCCAAATCCAGCGCCTTCTGATATTTTTTCGAAGCGACCGGCTCGTTATTTTTTTTCAGCGGCAATTTTGTATTTTTCGTTTTTACAGTCATTATTATTCCTTTAAAGGCACTAATCGCAAAATGCGTGCCAATTAGAAATTTAGCGGTTTTTAAAAAATTATGTAAAAAAACTGAACAATTTTAAGAGTTAATCAATGAAATCCAGCAGCGACATAGACATCAATTTGCCTGTCGCCGAAAGAGTCATCTGGTAAAGCGTTTCGCGTCTGGCAAGGTCGATTGCGACTTGAGCTATATCGGCCTGTTCAATCGCTGTCGATTCATCTTCGGTATTGTACTGCATATTTTCAAGTGAATCGCGCAGGTTATCGACAAATCCGATTTTCGAGCCTATTGAAGTTTCCTGACTAAGCAGAAGGTTGCTTACTTCGTCAAGTGAATCTGCCAGCTCACTTCGGCATTGCTGAAGCTGTGTAGTTGAAAGGTTTTTTTCGTTCAGCAGCAAATCCCGTACATTTATCAAAATGTTGAAGATGTCATAAGTACCAGAGACGCTGACCATTTCATAGCCGGTATTGCTAAGATTGGTTGCATTTACGTATAAAACATTTCCATCAGCGTCCTTAACCGGCACATTACTTAAATCTCCTGTATAACTTCCCAGATCAACAGTAGTACCGCCAAGCGATAAATTGTAATCTCCATCGCCGTCTTGCGTAACATTAAGCCAGACGTTGCCTCTTATGCTGGAAGTTCCACTGCCGCCGGTAACGCCGGTATCGCCGGTAAATGTCGGCGTTGTACGCTCATCAGAACGAAACATATCATCGCCGACGTAATAAGCGCTGGATTCTACGCCCTGAGCGACGGCGACATCTCTTTGTTGATCGCTTCCCTGATATGTTACTTTTGTAATCATATCATCAGTTCGTTCGACAGTATATGGCGCGGTGCTTGTATTACTGCCGCCATAGATATAATTACCGCTGTGTTTTGTGTTGGCCAGAGAAACCATCTGCTCAAGCGCGTCATCGACCTGCCCGGCGAGTCTTTTGCGTCCGCTTTCATCGTAAGTACCGCTGATAATCTGACTAAGACTTACTTTTACGTTGGCCAGTTCCGTTGTCATACTGCCGATAATGGTTGAGGACATTTCCAGAACGCCGCTTACATCGTCGATGGCGGCAATATAATTTTTAAGCTGCGTAGTTTGAGTGTTTAATCCCATAACTTTGTATGCTGACGACGGGTCGTCAGATGCGCGGTTTATGCGTGAACCGGTGGAGTATTGTTCCTGCAGTGCTGTCAATGCTTTTGAATGCAGATATAAAGCGTAAACGCTGCTGTTATAAATGCTGTTTAAAATACCGCTCATAATTTTTTCCTGAAATTAAATTATTTCCATTATGGCCTTGAGTGTTTCGTTAACTGTCATCATATATTTAGCGATGGACTGAAACATCTGCTGAAAGACCAGTAATTGCGCCGATTCCTCATTGATATCGACGCCGCTTATTTCAGCCTGCTGGTTGGTAAGGTTTACAAGCATCGACTCGACATTTTCTTTTTGAACTTCGACGATAGACAAATCCTGTCCGATTTCAGTTACTAATTGACGATAAAATTCGCCGCAGTTCAAATTGCCAAGTTCGCTTATCGAGCCTTCCTGCAAATTCAGCATCCGTGCGATATTGTCATTATCGTTCATATTTGCGCCGATGGCTGTCGCTGTCCTTCCGGGGTCGTCGATTATGTCCTGACATATTGCGATATCCAGTGCGCTGCTGCCGGAAAAGAAAGTGTTAAGACCAACGGCCGAGAGCAGTCCTGAAGTATCAGAACTGTTAAAAACATCTATGTTGAACGAATCGCCGTTCACAAGGTCTGCGATGTCGGCACCGGTAGTCGGTGAATTCATTGTTATATAAAGTCCCGTATTTCCAATCTGTATTTTATCGCCCGGAGAGTATCCTGTACCGATGTTCAAAGTGGCTATTTCGTCTCCGCTGCTGTTTGTTACATAAAGTTTCAAACTACTGTCGTTGCCGACATAACCTGCACCCTGTACTGTAAAAGTCAGCGTATCGTTCGAATCGCCGGTATAACTTCCTGAAATGGCAATTTCCGGGTCGGTTGTTCCGTTGAAATTGGTATCTGCTGCCAGCGGTTCAGAAAATGGTGCCGGTAGAAAATCAAATTCGTAGCCGGCATCTGCAGTTATAGATAATTGATTTGATGAATTAACCGACGCGATTACGTGGCTGACGTTTGCGTTGATATAATCTACTATATCGGTTAGCGAATCGGATGAAGTTCCCTGCATCACTGGAATTTCTGTGCGTGTAATTGAGCCGTTAGTTGTGTTTGTAACTCTCATGTAAACATAACCGCTTGTTACATCGGCGAAATCCTCAAGATTTCCGCTTGTGTTTGCCCAGCCGATAAGATTATCGAACGAACCGGATACGCCGACACCCTGCACATGACAACTGTTTACTTCTTTTATAATTGTAGATGCCAGTAAATCTAATTTTTCCTGTACGCTTGAAACAGTGTCGTTTGAAAGAGACATCAATCCGCCGAGTTCTCCGCCCTCGAAATCAGAAGAATACATGGCGCCGCCCTGGATTGTAATTCCCAGATCCCCAGTGTCAGTAAGCCCTAAATCCAGTTCGCTTGTTGTGGATCCGACGACAAGCGGTATTCCGCCGACAATGACATCGACCACGCCATGTGCTCTGTTAATGGTCTCTACGCCGATTAAGCCGGATAAGTCAGATATGAGTTTATCTCGCTGGTCGCACATCGCGTTTGCGTTTCCATCGACCAGTTCGATACCTTCAATTTTATCGTTGAGTTCGGCTACCTGGCCTGCGAGGGTATTAATATTATCTACGATGTTTTCGCTTTCGAGCCGGATTTGCGACTGCAGGTCTGTTAAGTACTTCCCAAGAGTTGCAAACTGACTGACCATCGCGTTGGCCTCACTTACGAATTGGTTCAGCCAAACCTGTTCGTTGGGGTGAAGAGTTAAATCCTGCAGTGAGCTGAAAAAACTATCGATTGCCGAGCCAAGTCCGCCTTCGTCGGTTGTGAATTCGCCGAACGCGTTTTCGATACTTTGGAGCGTGTTCTGTTGCTGTGCCAGATCACCTTCGACAGACTGCTGTCTGTATATTTCCTGCTCAAGCAGGGTATCGATGGAACGTCTTACATCCTGTACTGTTACACCGCCGCCGATGATGACAGAGCCCTGACTTGAAAAATAAGCCGGCGAAAGGTCTACAACCTGCTTATGATAGCCCTCTGAAGCGGCGTTGGCGATATTGTTGCCGATTACGTTTAATGATTTTTGAATAGCGTTTAATCCGCTAAGACCTATACTAAAATCAGCCATTTCAATATCCGTTTTAAATTAAAGTTCCATATTCATAATAGCCGAGCTGCTCTGCCGTTCGGACAACCCCTGCGGATTGTATGTTATTGTTTTCGCCCGACCTGTTTCAAGAATACATTTCAAAAGCATACTGTTGAATCGTGCGCAGTCAGACAGGAGTTTCGCTGTGCTTGTGTGTTCTTTTCGCAGCATCGCGGTCAATAATTTCAATTTGAATTTTTTTTCTCTTACCTGCCGTCTCATATCGCCGGTCAACACGCTCTCAATCGCGGACAAATTTACTTTCGCAGGTTCGCTGCCGATTGCATGCGCCAGTTCTTCACGCAGGCGTGTTCGCTGCAATTCGTTGTCTTTGAAGCGGTTCGGCTGCAAGTGAAGGCTCTCAAGCATTTGCTCTAGCGATTTATCGTCGCGTTTAATGACGAACCCCCGCAAATCGTTCAGCATATTCATATTCTGCTGAATGTTTTCGATGTCGGTATCGAGAATTGTCAGCAATTGTCTGACTTTATCTTCAAATTCAAGTGTTGATGTTTTCATATTTTTTTGTCTAAAAGTGTATTCGAATTATTTTGTTCGTTTCCGGTCTGCAGGGATTTATAAATATCCTTCCACAGTCCGATTCCGCCGTTTTCGCCCAATCCTTTTGCCAGAAACATATAGAACAGGCCTTCGGTCTGCTGTGCGGCTCCGTCTTTTTCTTCGCCCCATTCGCCGATGGTATTTTTCATCTCGCCCAGCAGCTTATCGATGAATATCGATTCGAAATCCATCGCGAATTTTTTCTTCGCGGCATCTTCGTTTCCGCTGTATGTGTTTATCTTGTCCGGCGATGTCGGCAATGCCGGCGACGAAACGGACGAATCGATTGTTAAGCCTGTATCCATTAAATTTTTCCTACATTATTTCCAGTTTTGCCTGAAGAGCGCCAGCTCTTTGCAGTGCGTGGAATATTGCTATAAGGTCTGTCGGCGTTGCGCCTATCGCGTTAAGCGTATTGGCAAGCTCCGCAACAGTAACAAGTCTTGGAACGGGAATCAGGTATCCGCTTTTTTCGCTGACAGATAATTCTGTTTCCTGTGTTACTGCGGTTGTCGCGTTTTCCGTAAACGGCGTATCCGGCTGCGATACGATATCTCTTTCCCTGATTTTTATGGTCAGACTTCCCTGCGAGATAGCGACCGACGATATACAGACGTTTTCGCCGACGATGATAGTGCCTGTGCGTTCATTGACGACCACTACCGCCGGGCTGTCAACTCTGACTTCAGGCGTTGTAATTGTATCGATGAAACCGGCGATTCCACTGGGCGGTATATCGTTTGGTATTCTTACTCTTACGCTTCCGCCGTCGATGGCGATGGCGCTTTGCGGGTAAATCTGGTTTATGATTTTGCTGATTTGTTCAGTGGTTGAGAAGTCCGCGTTTCGCAGATTCAAATTGAGGAACCGCTGGTCGGCGATATACTCGATGAAGCTGGCTATTTCTTCTCTTTCAACGGTAGCCACTGCTTCGCCGGCAGCCTGATGATTTTTCGTAATAGAACCCTTATCGCCCGATGCCGTCCAGCCTGCGATTGAAACGCCGCCCTTTGCAATGGCGTAAACCTGTCCATCGAGCAGCCCGCCGCCGTCGAGACCTTTCAAAAGTGTCGGCAGAAGTCTTCCGCCCTGAAGGCTTTTGGCGTCGCCCATTGATGAAACCGTTACGGGAATTTCAGAGCCGACTCTTGAAAACGGCCCAAGTTCCGCTGTTACCGCTACAAGTGCTACGTTGCCGCCGGAAAATGAGGACGGACTGAAAACTTCGCCGGCGTCTTTGAGGACATTCGCCAGCATCTGCTGTGCAGGCAGTGAAGAATCGCCTGTGCCGGCCAGACCTACTACAAGGCCTATGCCGGTGAGCGGGTTTCCTCGAACGCCCTGAATGTCGGTAATATCTTTAATTCGCTGACATAAAGCCGTTTGTGCCGCAAGTAATGTTATTAAGCAGATTGTCTTCATATTCATAAGTTTATGCCGTCTTTTGAATTCATCTTTAAATTTTAATTTGTCATTTTGCATTTTAATTTTTGATTTTTAATTTATCTTTAGAATGGCCAGACTATATCCATAAAGTTTCCAAACCACCCCGGCTTGTTGAAGTTGGCCGCGTAACCTGCATTTTTGGTTATAATTGAAAAGTTAGCGATTTGTTCGCTTTTGATTGTGTTGTCATAAGAGATGTCGGTCGGTCTTACTATTCCGCTGACTTCGATTACCTGCTTGTCGCCCGCTATTTCTCTTGTGCGTGTTCCCATCACAACGAGATTGTTATTTGGCATTATATCCACAACGACAACGGTTATTGAATCAGTGAACTTGCGTTCGTCCTTGAAATCAGCTTTGCCATCAAATTTATTGCTTGATTCAGCAGACATATTTATGCCTGGCATTCTCGGCAGATAGTTTTTCGTTACTGTGCCGGAGCCTGTTTGTGAAACTATGCCAAGCTGACCGTCGAAATCAATAGACCTGCTTGTGGTTTTTTCCATATTTCGTTTCTGTTTATTATCAACTTTGCTTTCTTCGCTGATTACGATTGTTATTACATCGCCGATATGTCTTGCTTTATCGTCGGCGTAGATGTCTTTTTTGTTCTGGTCTCTTTTAGCCCATATAGAATCTGCGTGCAGATTCGCCGCGACGCAGAATACGAATGCCGATATGATAAACGCTGATATTATTTTATTTTTCATTATTGCACCTTACAGTACTGGTTCGACACTGCCGTCTTCTTGTACTTTTCCGATAATTATTCGCTGCGAGCTTAAATTCTGAACTTTTATATATTCGCCCGTCCGGCCTTCCTGCATTGTTTTTCCAATCGCGGTAACGACAAGGCCAAGTCTGTCGATTTTAATCAGAACATTCTGATTCCGCTGCAGAAGCACCGGCGGTTTTAATATTTCAAGCATATTCATTGTGATTTCTGAATTTCCAGGCAGAAGTTTTTTCGCGGCCAGTCCGTAAGGCGGCGTCCAGTTTGCCGGCTGTGGCTGATTGGCCGTGAAATTTTCTACTTTTACATTTTCAGCGTTTAAAATTGTGCCTGCCGGTATATCTGCCGCCGCGACAGCTTTTTTGCAGGTATATTTCATTGAGAACGCGACTTCCCGGCTGCCGAGTTCTTTTTCCCCGCAGAAAACGCTGACCAATACTTTTACCTGGCTGTTGACATTGCTCGTAATACTCGCGGTTAATTTTATGTTGTCGTTGACATCGGTAAGAATTAAATCCTGCGGCGTTTGCGTCAGAGTATATTTACATACTGAAATGTGCGGCGGATTTTCCGTCAGATATGCCAGCGCTTTGTCCGCAAAATCCTGGCCGCTGATGGCCAAATGTTTTTGCGATATCGTTACTTCGTTAGCGCCTGTGAATGTTACCTGCCAGGCGCGGATTCCATTCGATGCCAGAGCCGCGGTCAAAACTTTTTTATCAATAGTGATTTTCTGACCTGCCGATGAAAACCGTCCCAGCGGTATCGCTTGAGCTTTGGCAGCAAGAGCGTCATCGCCTTGTATTACCGAGATGTCTCCCAGAAGAAGTTTATCGCTGCTGACGGTGATTTCTCTTGGCAGATAAATCTGCAAACCGCTGCCGGCTTGAACATTAGACAGCATTGTCAGCAGTAGGATAATTATTATCTTTTTCATAGCTATGCTTGCTTTCTATAATATCAAATATCAAAAATCAAAATTTTTAATTTTAATTTTTAATTTTAAATTACACGCTTGCTATTTGTATTGAATTACGCAGCATATCATCGCCGGCTTTTATCGTTCTTGAGTTTACTTCGTAAGCTCTTTGGGCGGTGATAAGGTTGACAAGTTCGGTAACCATCTGCACGTTGGACTTTTCAAGAAACGTTGACTGTATCGTGCCTAATCCGTCCATTCCCGGTGTACCTGTAACGGGCGTTCCGCTTGCTTCTGTTTCCGAAAGAAGGTTATCGCCGTCGCTTGACAAGCCTGCCGGATTTATAAATGTCGCCAGTTGAATATTTCCGGCGGTGGATGTTCCCGATGGTGTCGTAACCTGGACGCTTCCGTCGGGAGCTATGGTTATATCAGTGGCGTCGACCGGTATTGTAATTGCCGGCTCGATTTGATAGCCGGTTGTAGTTACTAAATCTCCGTTGGCGTTTGTTTGTAGTGCGCCGTCGCGGGTGTATCTCGTTTTGCCGTCCGGCATAGTTACCTGCAGAAAACCGTCGCCTGATATGGCTATATCCAGCGGTTTGCCGGTGTTTACAAGTTCGCCGCTTGTGAAGACTTTTTCGGTTGCTCCTGCGCGAACTCCGCTTCCTATCTCTATTCCGCTTGGTGCTAAAAGTCCTGAAGATACTTCAGTGCCGGCCTGTCTTAATTTTAAGTAGAGCAAATCCTGAAAATCGATTTGGCTGCGTTTGAAACCGTTGGTGTTGATGTTGGCAAGGTTGTTTGCCGTTACATCCACCATCATTTGTTGAGCGCTCATGCCCGTTGCAGCGGTTGAAAAGGCTCTTAACATATATACTCCTTTATATTAATTATTTTTAATCAGTAATTTTTAGCTCATTGCCAGGCCGATGAGGTTTTTCGTATTTTCGCTTCCGACGGCGAGAAATTTCATATTTGCCTCATAAAGCCTGCTGACGGTTATCATATCTACAAGTTCTTCCACCATTTGAACGTTGGAATTTTCCAGACTTCCCTGTCGTACGGTTGTATTTGTCGCGTCGGTCACTGTGGCGTCTTTAGGTGCGCTGTAGCAATTGAAGCCTACTGATTCGAGTTTGCTTTCGCTGTCTTGGAAATCGACGATTTTCAATTTTCCTATTTGGTTTCCATTTGCGCTGATAGTACCGTCGGCGCCGATATTTATTTGCGACAGATGTACTTCTGTCGGGATTGTAATTGGTCCGTTTGCGCCGGAAACTGTTCTGCCGGACAAGTCCACAAGCTGATTGTTAGTATTCAGATGAAACGAGCCGTTTCTTGTATAAAGCGGTCCCTGTGCGGTTTGTATGACAAAGAATCCTTTGCCGCAAAGAGCAGCGTCGAGTGTGCCGCCGGTGTCTGTGAACGTTCCCTGTGAAAAATCGAATGCAGAAGTCAGGCTCACATCGTTGCCGGCACCTGAGCTGTTTTGTGTCTCCTGCGCATCGAGGAGTTTAGAAAATGCGTTGCATCTGCGTTTGAATCCCGCAGTGCTTATGTTCGCCAGATTATTGGCGATTATATTATATTCACGAGTCAGCCCCTCGACTGCCGAACCAACTTGTGTATTTAAATCTGACATTTCAAAATCCTTATGCGTTTACTTCTTCCGGCGTATTATTTTCGATATTTTCCAGCGATGCCGTATTTGTCGCTCTGATTAGACAGTCGATTTCTGAATCGTTAAGTCCCATCAGTTCGACAGCGATTGTCGGGCAGTGCGGATTTTCACTCGCTCTTTTTACAATACCTGCTTCCTGCACGATGCCGACATTTTCGATTGCTTTTAAAATGGACGTCGATATATATTTGACTGTGTCCGTTTCCTGATATTTAACTAAAGATTGCTGTGTATCTCTTTCCAGCTCGAACATAATCAGTATTCTTTCTCCCTGTTTGACCGGTAGCGAAGTTTCGATTCGCAGTCCCGGCCCGCCCAGTTCGGTAACAACTGCGGGAATGAACATCAAAGGCTGCATTTGTACATCAGGAAAATTGTTCTCTGTCAGGCTTTCGATACTTTTTTTGAATGTTTTTTCGAACGGAAAAGACGCTACGTATGCCTTTTTTCTTACCGGAGCTCGTAAAAAGCGTCTTCGGTTGACAAAGTGTACGTCGTCATTGTGCTCCAAAACCATTATGTTGCCGTCATAACTTATTACAAACGTTTCAAATTCCCATATTGACGTGCCGAAAAAGTAGCGGACTTTCCAGTTTTCACCAAACGTAATTATTGTCGCTCTGTTTAATTGTATGGCTAATTCGTTACTGTTGTTTCGGATGACTGTCGCGTCTATGGTTTCCTTTTTATTGTTTATTTCGCGTTCGATTACTAATTCTTTTCCCAAAGGAAGATGTCTGCTGCTTATTGCATCAGATGCCGCAGGCATTCCCCGTGAAAAAGACACTGTTCTTTGGTATCCGAGTTTATTCCGCAGGGAAGTCAGTATCGGTTCGATGCGGATAAGTTCCTCGCGGTTGTGTTTTTTAAACAGCTCGGCTTTTAACTTTTCGCTGCCTTTGTCGAAAGCTTCGCTCATAGTGAAAATCGACGCCGGCAGTCTCAACCCTGCTTTGCGGATGATTTTCACAAGAAGATGTATCTCTTCATCGATTAAATCTCTTTGCTCGGCGTACTCGGCGAAAAGTTCTGCGTTTTCCCGTCTGTTGCGGAGGATTCTCCTGAAACTTACCGCAAACAGTATTACAAGAAGAATGGCTATTGCAATCAGGGTGTAGCGTGTGAATTCCCGGTCGTCCTTATTATACTGTTCTAAGTTTTTAAGGGCGTTAAATCTTTGCAGGGCTGTCGCCGCCAGGGTAAGCAAATTCAAACTTGTATCGATTACATACATTTTGGTCCCGATTTATTAACTGATAAGAGATGTCAGTTCTCTAAGAATTTCGTTTGCGACTCGAATAGTTCTGGCATTTGCCTGGAAACCGTTTTGCGCCTGAATCATATTAACGAATTCCGTTGCGACGTCGGCGTTTGATTTTTCAAGCGAACTGCCGTGTACCGTTCCGGCACCGCCGCTCATAGCCTGCGTTGCGACCGCTTCGCCGGAGTTGGCAGACGGAATGAAGTAACCGCTGCCGACGCTTTCCAGACCTGCTGTATTCTGGAAAAGTGCTATTTGCAGTGTTGCGATTTCCTTCTTGATACCGTTTGAAAATGCACCGATTAACACGCCTTCGTTGTTAACGGATACTGTCGAAAGGCTGCCTGCCGCGTAACCGTCCTGTTCTCTGGCGACAGCCGTTGAATTGCCCGAAAATTGTGTCAGTCCGTCAAATTGTCCGGCTGTTCCGAGGTTTATAGAGATAACCTGCGGATTGGCTGTGTCGTGAGCGAAGGTTACACTTATCTGCGCCGTATCGTTGGTGGTTGTATCTAATCCTCTATAGGAACCATCGTTTTCGTCAAACGTTATGCCCTTAATTCGTCGGCTGTTTAACCCGCTTGTGTCAATATCAGAGATATCGCCGGTTACGGATGTAACGACGAAGTCCCATGTATTTGTCGAATCTGTTCTCACGAATGCACCAGACAGCACGTGTTGGCCGCCCAAAGAGTCATAGACTGAGATATTTACAGTCTTGACTTCTTCGCCGCCCACCGTCGATATTTCAAAATACGCCGGCAAAGTCATTGTGCCATAACCCGCATAACTCATTTCAAATTCAGTCTGGCTGTAACCGCTGTCAGTGTCTCTTATTACCAGTCTGCCTCCGGACAGGGTTACTGTTGCGCTGTCTCCGAGTATGCCTTGTGTTTCAAATCCTTTGACGGTTTCCGCTATTGAATTGGTAATAACGCTTGCGCCGTCAAGTAATGCGCTGGAGTCCATTGTAAGCAGGCCTGCATCGCCTAAAGTGTCATCGAAAGTAAATGTAACACCGCTGGCCATTGAGCCTGAAACTGTAATATCGCCGGCACTTACTGTTGATAATGCTTCCAAAGCCGTTTGAATTTCTCCTGCCGTTGCGTCCCAGTCTATTGCCGCCGTGGTTTCGCCGCCGTAAGTGAGGGTGAATGTTCCTCCGTCCGGTACGTTATTTGGAGCTGTGCCCAGCGTTACGGTCTGAACTTCGCTTACTGCCGCGGTGCCTTCGCTTGTGTTCAGCCAGTTAAGCACATCGCCCAATGTTGTTGTTGAATCGACAGCCATTGTCAAATCTACTGTTGGGCTGCTGCCAAGCGCGGTACCATCGTGTTTCAGGCCGGAGAACGTCAGAACGCCTGCGGTAAGAGCGCCGCTGAACTGGTCAAGCTCGGACAGTTTCGTGGTTTCGGTCGCTTCTGTTCCACTATTTGTCGTGAATTCTATGTTCGACCTTAATATATTTGTTTGCGGGGTCGACAACGCTGAATTGGAGCTTAAGTTGCCGGCCAGTGTTATTGTAGATGTTGACTGTGCCGCCATAGCTACATTATATGGAACGTTGATGTTACTGTTGCCGGAAACCTGGAAGTTATCTGATTCGCCGACGGAACCGATACGCTGAACTATGTAGCCTGTCGATGCGTCAACAAGGTTTGAGTTTGCGTCAACCGAGAAAGTGCCCGCACGGGTATAAAGGTTTTGCGAACCATCACTCAACACGAAATAGCCTTCGCCTTCAAGTGCCATATCCAGCGGATTGCCGGTGCTGACGATATTACCCTGCGTCATATTAGGTGCGATGCCGGATATGCCGACGCCGCTTCCCATTTGCTGCGGGTTGGTACCGCCGACAGTGGTGGTCGGCTGCGATGCTTTCTTTAGTGTTTCGCTTAGCAGTTCAGAAAATGTAATTCTACTTGCCTTGAACGCGGTGGTATTAACATTTGCCAGGTTATTACCCGCTACGTCGAGCATTTTCTGATGTGCCTGTAACCCCGTTACGCCCGCTGATAGTGCAAAACTCATTTCTATGACTCCTTAAGAATATATTCTTTTAATATTTTAGTTTTCTGTCAGTACGACAGCGTCAAGACCGAGTGTAAATTCTGCGGTTGTGCCGGTGTTTGCGTCTGTACTTGTTACGCCAAGTTTGGTCTCGCCTGTGGACGCATCGTAGTATACTGATTTTACCGTTCCTTCTTTCTGTATGTATGAACCGGTCGTTTCATCCTGATAGTAAAACGTTACGTTTTTATCCAGCAATGAATTGGCATAGGTTCGATTGGCTGTCTTCAGAACATCCGAGAAGCTCGAACTCATCGATTCCAACTGTTGAAGCTGGGAAAACTGTGCAAGCTGTGAGGCCATCTGGTCGTTATCCATCGGCTCAAGTGGATTTTGATTCTGAAGCTGCGTTACAAGCAGATGCATATAATCCATTTGGATTTCACTTGCCGAAGTTATTGATGACGTAGCCATAATTTTTCCTTTTCAAAAATTCATTCCGATATTCTTTTTTAAACTCCGCTGTTTTCGCGGTCAGCCGGCGCAGAATTTTGCAAGTGAATACGTAATTCTGCCGCTGGCAATCACAAAACCACAAGCAATTATTGTGCCATTTTTAAATAGATTTTCAGGTTGTAATGTATAAGTGCTTGACAATGCAGGTGTTACATTAAGACATAGAGTGGTGTATCTTGGGGTGTTGTCGGCTGGAGATGATTAAATGTTTACGTTCGCGGAAAATATTGCCGCATAGCGTCAAACTTTTATGCGCACATATTTAGAAATGCATTTAAAAATTTTTCAATCAAAATTAAAAATTCAAAATTAAGAATTTTCTTTGCGTCCTATAATAAAATTTCCGTCCTATAATATAAAAAGTTTGTGATGGTTTGGATTTGAAAATCTTTAGACATTTAGTTTTCAGTATTAAGAATATGAAAATTTAAAATTTTAAATCACTACTGTCCCATTGTAACCTTTGGAATCAAAAGAAGTTAAAAAAACGGTTCTCGCAATTTTGTAAAACTATTGCGTATAACGCAATAAAACATTGATTTAAAGAAAATTAAAATGTAACCATTTTACTAAATTTAGA